>CAZXEF010000050.1:0-16507 GCA_964639605.1 uncultured bacterium
CATAGGACCGAATCCGCACTAGCCACACCGAACCGGACGAGTGAGTCGGTTCCCGCCACCTGGAAAATGAGGTAATCGACACCGAAGAACTCCCGTGCCAGGGCGGCCCGCTGCACTTCCGGCCCCGATCCGAGATCGATGGGATCCTCGTATATCAGCACGCTTTCACCGACCATCCCGCGTATGGCCCTGATGAGCTGCATTGCCCTCTGGCCGCCTTCGGGGCCGGGCATCAACGATACCGCTACGGTCACGGCACCGTTGCCTTCATTCTGTATGGCATGGTCCCAGTCAACGCCGGTGTCGATTATCTCCACCGACCCGGTGTCCGCCACGACGGCATCATCACCCGAATCGGTTATGGCGTCGTAGATCAGGTAGCCGCCCACCAGAACGGCAAGCCCTATTGTTATGTAGGTCATGTCGTTGGAGCTGCTCTCCTCCGTGGTACTGCTTCCTCCGCCGCTGTCGGCCCCAAGCGGAGATGCCAGGAGGAAGACAGCGGCAATAACCGACGCCGCGGTGGTCCTGTATTTCATGTTCATCCTACTCTTCCTCGGAACGGGCTTCCTCCATGATCTTCTCCTGTATCTCCCTGGGCACCGGCTGATATCCCTCGAAGCTCTGGACGAAGCTGCCCCTTGCCTGGGTCAGCGATTTCAGGGTGCTGGTATACTGGAAGAGCTCCGCCTCGGGTACGCTGGCCTTGATCACCTGGAAGGCTCCCTCGGCCTCTATGCCCTGTATGCGCCCCCGTCTCGAGGTCAGGTCGCTCATCACATCACCCATGAACTCCTCAGGTACAGTAACCTCCAGGATCACTACCGGTTCCAGGAGACTGGGCCCGGCGTTGAGCATGACATCCTTGAAGCACCTGTTGGACGCTATCTTGAAGGCCATGTCCGAAGAGTCCACCGGATGGTAGGAACCGTCGTAGACAACGGCCTTCACGTCCACTACCTTGCTCTTGGATATGGGGCCGCTTTTCATGGCTTCCACGACGCCCTTTTCCACGGCGGGAATGAAGTTGGTCGGTACGTTGCCCCCGACCACTTCGCTTGCGAACACGAAGCCCTCACCCCTGGGAAGCGGCTCCAGCCTGATGAACACGTGGCCGTACTGTCCCCGGCCGCCGGTCTGCTTCTTGTGCTTGTAGGAACCCTCGGCCTTTTTCGTGATGGTCTCGTGGTAGGCGATGCGGGGCTTGAATGTATGGGTCTCGACACCGGTGGATTCCTTCAGCCTGCTCAGCATAACCTGCAGGTGCAGCTCGCCCATTCCGGAGAGGGTGGTCTGGCCTATCTCGGACTCGTTCCTGAGAATGAGAGTAGGGTCCTGCGCCGCCATCAGGGAGAGTCCCTGGCCCATCTTGTCCTCCTGGCCCCTGTCCTTCGGAGCTATGGCGACCCTGTATACAGGCTCCGGGAATACTATCGGAGCGAGGATGATGTTGCATCCCTTCTGCGCAAGGGTATCGTTGGTGGATGTGCTCTTCAGCTTTGCGATTGCGGCAATGTCCCCCGTGACCAGCTTCTCGGCGTTGATCCGGTTGCTGCCGGTCATGAAGTAGTAGTTCCCCAGCCTCTCCGAGGCATTTCTGGTGGCGTTGGAGATGTCCGTGGTACCTTCTATCCCACCGGAACAGACTCGCACGAAGACTATCTCACCCATGTGGGTGTCTATGCGGCTGTTGAATACCCTGGCCACGAATGGACCGTCCGGTCTGGGCTCTAACACCAGTTCCTTATTGCCTTCAGTCGCGGGGAGGGCCGGTCCGTCGGTAGGGGAAGGAATGAAATCCGGGATGGAGTCGAGGAGGAACTTCTGACCCACGGGAGGTATGGCCAGACCGCTGAAAACGGGGAACAGGGACCTTGCGGCAACGGCGTTCCTGAGGCCCTTATTCATCTCATCCTCCGAGAGATTCTCGTTCTCGAAGAAGGACTCCATGAGCTTCTCGTCGGTCTCGGCAGCTGCCTCCACCAGCATGAGCCTGTAGGTCTCAAGGTCGTCGGAAGCCGAGTCCGGGACAGGCATATCCTTGCCCTGCGAGTCTACGGCCTTACCGGTCAGGACATTCACCACACCCTTGAATGCTCCGTTTTCCATCACGGGGAATGTTACGGGGATGATACCCTTGCCCAGGCTGTTCCGCATGTTCTCAAGGACCCTGCCGAAGTCCGCGTTGTCGCGGTTGACCCTGTTCACCCAGATGAGCATGGGCTTCCGTGTCCGGGCTGCGAAATCCCAGGTCTTAAGGGTACCCACCTCGACACCGTCGGTCCCGTCCACCACGAGCACAACTCCATCCGAGACCGAAATGCCGCCAATGGTGGCTCCGTAGAAATCAGCCAGTCCAGGCGTGTCCACTATGTTGAACTTGAAGCCTTTATGCTCGATGATCCCCATGGAGGAGGAGAGACTGTGCTTTCTCTCGCGACTCTCCGGGGTGTAGTCGAAATGGCTGGAGGCATTATCTACGCTGCCCAGGCGCTCAACGGCGCCCCCGGCGAAGAGGAGGGCGTCGCAGAGGCTGGTCTTGCCTACCGATCCGTGGCCTATGACTGCAATGGTTCTCAGCTTGTCCGAATCGTAGTTCTTCAAATCAAACACTCCTGTCCAGAACTTGTTCTGAAGGGGAAACGTTACTAATATTCGTACTGTTCTTAAGAGAGCATATTACTTACGCATGAAAGACGCTTCTGTCAACTGTTATACTATAGGAACAACCCGTTCCTCACGGGGGAGGATCTCATGAGTACCGCGCGGCTTCTTCTCCTGCTGGTGGGGATCGGCTTCCTCTGGTTCATCGTCCGGCTGATGGTCCGGAACTGGCTCCGCCCGTCCGAGAGGGAGAAGGAGTACAGGGAGATCGACGCCGAAGAGAGGGCAATTGAGAGGGAAGCCGGCGATGACATCCCACCGTGCCCAGTCTGCGGCTCCCCCACCAGGCTGCACCGTTACCCGCACATAACTGTCTGGCGCTGCGTCGATTATCCCTCATGCAGGGGTTTCGTCCGTGCCAGGAAGCCCAGGCGGCTCAAATTCGCCGAGGACTGGGACCGGAAGAGGAACAGGGACAGGACCTGATACCGTTGCGCCATGGGGCCTGCGGTTATAGATTGAACGGTCTTCAAGTTTGGCCCATACCATAAAGGAGGAGCAGTGTCTTCCCGCGACAAAAGGATACTGAAGCATCCCATCCTTCCCGAATCGGAAGTCAGAGAAGTCGGTTTCACCTTCAACGGCACTGAATTGACCGGTGCGGAGGGGGAAGCGGTCTCCTCCGCCCTGTTCGCACAGGGTATACAGGTATTCGGGCACCATCATTCCGATGACAGCCCCCAGGGGATGTTCTGCGCCAACGGACAGTGCTCCCAGTGTACCCTGCTGATCGACGGAGTTCCTTTGAAGAGCTGCATCGTTCCCCTTCGTGAGGGGATGGCGGTGGAGAGCCTGGAAGGCCTCCCCGAACTGCTGGAGCTTCCCGGACCCGCTGTCAGGCCTCCTGTGGAGGTGTCGACATCCGTTCTCATCCTAGGGGGCGGGCCTTCAGGGATGGCGGCCGCCATAGAGCTGGGGGAGAGGGGTATCGATACCATCCTGGTGGATGACAAGAACAGGCTGGGCGGGAAACTGGTCCTGCAGACCCACAAGTTCTTCGGTTCCGTGGCCGACTGTCACGCAGGCACCAGGGGCATAAAGATAGCCGAGATGCTGGAGAACAGGATCAGGGGGATGGACTCGGTGGATGTCTGGACCGAGAGCGTCGTCCTGGGAGTCTACAGTGACGGCACTGCAGGTGTCAGGTGCGGTGACGGCTTCAGGATCGTCAGACCCGGGTACCTGCTGGTGGCCACCGGCGCAAGGGAGAAGTCCCTGCCCTTTCCCGGCTGCACTCTACCTGGCGTCTACGGCGCAGGGGCTTTCCAGACCCTTGTGAACAGGGACCTTGTCAGGTGCGCCGAGAGAATATTCGTACTCGGGGGAGGTAACGTAGGTCTCATAGGCGCGTACCACGCCCTGCAGGCGGGAATGACGGTGGTGGGCCTGGCTGAGGCCCTGCCCTGCTGCGGCGGCTACAAGGTGCACGCTGACAAGATAAAGAGGCTGGGAGTTCCCATCTTCACCAACCATACCGTCCTCGCGGCCCATGGCGGCGAGAAGCTGAGGGCGGTCACCATAGCCGGTGTGGATTCGTCATTCAGGCCCGTACCGGGTACCGAGAAGAGCTGGGAAGTGGACACCCTTCTGGTGGCGGTGGGTCTGAACCCCGTGGACGAGTTCTACAGGAAAGCGCTGAAGTTCGGTATCAGGGCCATGGTGGCGGGAGATTCTGAGGAGATAGCGGAGGCCAGCGCCGCAATGTTCAACGGAAGGATACGTGGCCTGCAGATAGCGCGGGAGCTGGGGGAGACGGGCATAGACATACCGGAGGACCTCCACGAGAAGGCCGAGATACTGAAGAGTCCGGGAGGGCGGACCTTCCCCTACCGGCCGCCGGTGGAATCCAGGGAGGGGGTGTTCCCCGTCCTCCACTGCATGCAGGAGATCCCCTGCAACCCCTGCATGACCTCATGCCCCAAGGACCTCATAGGGACCTCGGGCCATCCCATAATGGGGATACCGGAGTATTACGGCGGATGCGTGGGCTGCGAGAAGTGCGTGGCCGTCTGCCCGGGGCTGGCCGTCACCCTGGTGGACTTCAGGGATTCCCCGGAGCGGCCTCTGGTGACCGTCCCCTTCGAACTGGGGGAATGGCTTCTCAGGGAAGGCATGGAGGTGGTTGCCACCGACTGGGAGGGCCTGGTCCTGGGGGAGGCGGTGGTCCGGGGCTGGAAGAGGGCCGCGGGTTACGGAAAGACCATACTGGTGAAACTCGAGACCCGGCCGGATATAGCTGCCAGGGTGGTGGGTTTCCTGGTCCAGGACCCATCCGACATGGAACCGCTGGAACGACCTCTGCCGGTACCCCTGCCGGATGACGCCATAGTCTGCAGATGCGAGAGGGTCAGCGCCGGGGAGATAAGGAAGCATGTAAGGGCCGGCATCAGGGACCTGAACCACCTGAAGGCCATTACGAGAGCGGGCTTCGGTGCATGCGGAGGAAAGACCTGCGCAACGCTCATCGAGAGGATATTCAGGGAGGAAGGCGTGCCGGAAAGCGAATTAACATCCTTCACTGACAGGCCCCTATTCGCCGAGACACAGCTCGGATGGTTCGCAGGGAGGGAGGACGAGCATGGGCGGGAGTAATTACGACGCGGTGATCATCGGGGCCGGGAGCGTCGGTACCCCCCTGGCCATGAACCTCGCGGAGAAGGGACTCAGTGTTCTCTGCCTCGATTACGGGTCATCGGCGGGACAGGGGAACAACAAGTGCGCCATCGGCGGCGCAAGGGCGACCCACAGCGAACCGGCCAAGGTGATGCTCGGGCTGCGGTCCCTGGAGATATTCCGCAGCTGGGAACGGGAGCATGGCGACGATATTGGCTGGTACCAGGGAGGCTATACCTACGTGGCCTACGACGAACAGACCATGGACCTCTTCAGGGCCAACGTTCCCAGGCAGCAGGAGGCGGGTCTCAACATCGACCTGATAGATGCCGAAGGGATGATGCGACTGGTGCCCGGCATCAACCCCCGGGGCCTGCAGGGAGGCACCTGGTCGCCTGAGGACGGCAGCGCAAGCCCCATGACCAGCTGCTACGCGTTCTGCAGAAGGGCGCGGGAACTGGGTGCGGAGTTCCGGTTCCGCGAGAGGGTCACGGGCATGGATGTGTCCGGCGGTGCCGTCACGGCCGTCAGGACAGACAGGGGAAGCTACGGCTGCGGTGCCGTGATCAACTGCGCCGGTTCCTTCGCCGATCCTGTGGGGAAGATGGCGGGAGTGGAACTCCCCGTATATCCGGAAAGTCATGAGGCGGGAGTGACGGAGCCGGTGAAGAGGCTTTTCGACCCAATGGTGGTGGATATCAGGAAGGCTCCAGGCTCCGCGAACTATTACTTCTACCAGCACGACACCGGCCAGGTGGTCTTCTGCATAACTCCCGACCCTCCCGTACCCGGGACGGATACGGACGAGACCTCAGGGTTCCTGCCTCTGGTGGCTCCCAGGATGACGGACCTCTACCCGAGACTGGGGAACTTGAAGGTCAGGAGGACTTGGAGGGGCATCTACCCGATGTCCCCCGACGGTTCGCCGATACTGGACAGGGTCGGACCCGACAACCATTACGTGGCCGTAGGCATGTGCGGCCAGGGCTTCATGCTCGGACCGGGCATCGGCGAGGTAATGGCCAGGTTCATCACGGGACAGGAGACAGGGGAGGACCGTCAGGTGCTTGATGAGCTTCGCCTGGACCGTCAGTTCACGTCGGAGGAGGCTCTCAAGTAAGGCCGGGTATCAATCGACGGGTCAGAAGCAGAGGAGGACTCCGGCCACTATCGCCAGGCCCATTCCGGCGCCCCTCGCCACGGTTATCTTCTCGCTGAGTATGATCACGCCGTACAGAACAGGGATCACGGGATACAGGGCCGTCAGCGAGATCGAGGAACTCAGGGGCCCGCATGAAAGAGCCTTCTGGAAAGCTGCCACCGCCAGGGCCCCGGACAGCCCGGCTGCCGCCACCAGTATCATACCGCCTGCCGGGACATGCCTCACGGTTGAGCCGGACAGCAGGAACATCGTCGTGATGATCACGAAGGAGACCATCGAGTAGAGGAAAAGGGACGGCCAGTGGCCCAGCCTGTCCGCCGCCAGCTTGGCGGTTATTCCCCATACACCCCACAGAAGAGTCGCGGCAAGGCTGAACATGACCGATCTGGACATTGTAAACTCCCTTTTCCGGAAGCCCTTTTGTATACTTCCGGTTACTATCCTTGTGATACACATTCTTCAATGATCCCCATGGAGGAAACCCATGAAGTATGCATTCCTGTTAATGATTTTCGCAATGGCCGCACAGGCTGAGATGTCCGTATGCGGAACCGAGGAACTCCTGCCCATCGGATTCACCGAGGAGGAACTCACACGCCTCGATGAGATAGGCATGAACACTGAACCCACTTCACCTCCGCCGGCGGGTACAGTCAATCCCGGCGAGTTCGACCCGGCCACCGGCGTATTCGTCAGATGGCCCCTGGGACTGCCCTACGAGCTTATTGTAGCCATCTCACAGGAGACCATGGTATGGGTCATCTGCGAATCGTCCCAGCAGGGTTCCGTGGCGTCCGCCTTCACAAGCGCAGGCGTGAACATGAGCAACGTCGATTACGTATTCGCTCCGACGAATTCCATCTGGGTGAGGGATTACGGACCCTGGTTCGTTCTCCTGGAGGACGGGACCCAGGGCATATTCGATTATGTGTACAACAGGCCCAGGCCCCTGGACGACCAGATACCCGCGATAGTCGGTGCCGCATGGGGGATCCCGGTCTATGCTTCCACCATCGAGCACACAGGAGGCAACTACATGTCCAGCGGCTTCGGCCAGGCCATGTCAACGACCCTTGTCTACGAGGAGAACGGCGGCAACCAGGGCTGGGTCGATTCGCAGATGCTGCAGTATCTCGGGATCGAAAATTACGTCACCATGGAAGATCCGCTGACATACGTGAGCATCGACCATATAGACTGCTGGGCCAAGATGCTCAGTCCCGGCAGGGTCCTTGTGCTCCAGCTGCCCCCCTCCAGTCCCAGCTATGCGGCGCTGGAAGCTTCAGCCGACATGCTTGCCTCCACCGAGAGCCCCTACGGATACAACTGGGAGGTTGTCAGGATCGCCAGCAACGGAAGCGAGGGCTATACCAACAGCCTGATCTGCAATGATCACGTCTATGTGCCCCTTTTCGGTTCCTCGCTGGATGCCGCCGCGCTGGACGTTTATGACACCGCCATGCCGGGGTACACCATCCAGGGATTCCTGTACGGGGGATGGATTCCCGACGACGCTCTCCACTGCAGGACCAGGAACGTGATGGACAACGAGATGCTCTTCATCAGGCATATCCCCGTGGAAGACCCTCAACCCGCCGGTGTCCCGGTGACCGTGGACGCGAGGATACTGTGTCATCCCTCGAACTCCCTCACCGGTCATGACGTGTTCTACAGGGTGGGAACCTCCGGGTCCTTCACGGAACTGGCCATGTCATCCACAGGATCGGATTCCTTCACCGTGGACATTCCCGGAGTCCCCGGCAGCCAGACCGTCCAGTACTACATAGCCGCGTCGGACGATTCGGGGCGGGACGAGGCCATGCCCAGGTTCGCCCCGGACACCTGGTTCTTCCAGTACCAGACCACGGCCACCGGAGTTGCCGGCGAAGGCGCGGCCGCTGCCGGTGTGTTCCTGGAGAGCGCCGGTCCCAACCCGTTCAGTAGCATTGTCTCCCTGGGCTATTCCGCTTCGTCGCCCGTTTCGGTGACATTCAGAGTGATCGACATCTCAGGCAGGATGGTGCATTGCGAGGAGACCGGCCTGGAAGCCGGTTCAGGTTCGCTGATGTGGGTGCCTGACGACGGTATGCCCGCCGGCATGTACGTCCTGAGAGTGGAGGGTCCCGACTGGAGCCATGCCCAGAGGGTGACCCTGATAAGATAGCGGACCGATAATTGCCCGGTGACCATCGGCTCAGGGACTGCCTGGAAGGCATCTACACAGCTTACAACCGCAGGGAGCTGATCCATCCGGACCCCCTGGAGTTCCTCTGGAGATACGAGGATACCGCTGACCGCGAGATAGCCGGCCTGGTGGCCTCGGGACTGGCTTACGGCAGGGTGGCCCAGATACTGGCCAGCACGGAGAAGGTGCTGGGTAAGCTGGGTCCCTTTCCGTCCAGGACCCTGCGCGGTCTTGCGAAGAATGAACTCGCAGCATCCCTTGAAGGCTTCAGGCACAGGTTCACGACTTCCGATGAGATGGTTTCCCTTCTGGCATCAGCCTCCTCGATACAGAGCGAACGGGGGCTCCTGGGGAACCTGCTAGCGGAGCTAGTCCGTGACAGACCCTACCATGGAGCCATGGACGAGTTCGCGGGCAGGATACTTGCCGGGGCGGGCCTTACGAAGTGCAGCCTCCTGCCCAGACCCGGTCTGGGGAGCGCGTGCAAGAGACTTCACCTCTTCATGAGATGGATGGTCCGCAGCGACGATGTCGACCCCGGGGGATGGGGCTTCATATCGCCTTCATTGCTCATGGTTCCCATGGACGTCCACATGTTCAGGCTTTCCAGGGCCATGGGATTCACCGGGAGGAACACGGCGGACCACAGGACCGCAATGGAGGTCACCGAGGGTTTCAGGCGCATTAACCCGGACGACCCGGTTAAGTACGATTTTGCCCTGACCCGCATGGGCATACAGGGCAGGAAAGATGACGACCTGTTCGTGGAACTTCGCGAGAATCACTGTCTTCTTCATTGACACAGGGTCAATTGTATTGACACAGGGTCAATTGTATTGACACAGGGTCCTGATACTGGATATGCTCCACTGACTTAACGGAAGGCTCGACAGACCACCTGACCAGGGAGTTCTTATGCTTATCCCCGTTCTTGCTTCCATACTTCCTGCTTTCCTCTGGATGGTCCTCTTCTACAGGAGTGACAAGTACGCTCCGGAGCCAAGGAAACTCGTTGCCAGGACCTTCCTTGTGGGAGCCCTGGTAGGGGCTGCCATGGTCTTCTCTCTGAAGGAGCTTCCCTTCAAGATGGCCATCATCTACTCATCGGTGTTCATAGCTCCCGTATCCGAGGAAACCGCTAAATTCCTCTGTGTAAGGTGGACGGTATACGACAATGCGGAGTTCAACGAACCCGTGGACGGAATGGTCTATGCCACTGCGGCGGCCCTGGGTTTTGCATCCGTGGAGAATGTGATCTACGTCATCAACAGCTGGATCTCCGGAGGAGCCGCGGCGGGGGTGATGGTCCTGGCGGGAAGGTCCGTGCTCAGTGTACCTGCCCACGCTCTTTTTTCCAGCATATGGGGCCTTGCACTGGGATGGCACAAGAAGCGTAGAAACCTGAGGTCCGGCCTGATGGTGGCAGCAGGACTGCTGGGAGGCATGGCGCTTCACGGGCTGTTCAACCTGTTTTCAATCAGGAACCTCTTCGGAGGCTTCGTCTTCCTTGCGTTCCTGGGACTCTCCTGGCGCATGGTCTTCATCCTCATCAGGAAATCACTGAAGCCGGAGGCGAAAAGCAGCTGATCAGACCAGCTTGTGGACCTCCAGGATTTCACCCCTGATCCCGATCCTGATCGATTCAAGGGGTACATCCCTGCCGGATGCCTGCAGGGCTTCCCGCACCAGCCCGGGAAGCGCGCCGCAGCACGGGACTTCCATGTAAACAACGTTCACCGATCCGATACGGTTAAGTCGGAATATCTCGGTAAGCTTGTCGAGATAGTAATCCCGGTCGTCCAGTTTCGGGCATCCTACCAGCACCACCCGTCCCCGCACGAATTTTTCGTGGAAACCGGCGAAGGCGAAGGGTACGCAGTCTGCCGCAATTAGCAGGTCCGAGCCGTCAAGGAAGGGAGCACTTGGGGGGACCAGGGTGATCTGGACCGGCCAGGTGGTGAGCATTGATTGCCTGTCGCCTTTGGAGGTGTCTTCATTGCTTCCCCGTTCCTTCATCTCCACAGGCACCGAACCCGGGCATGATCCGGGACAGCCGCCTCTCTGAGCGAGATGATCGCGGACGGCTTCCTCGTCGTATCCATCCGCGTCCCTCTCCTCGATGGATATGGCGTCCCTCGGGCAGGGGCCGATGCAGTCACCCAGTCCGTCGCAGTAAGACTCCTTCACCAGCCTGGCCTTCCCACCGATGATCTCAATTGCGCCCTCATGGCATGCCTCTGCGCATATGCCGCACCCGTCGCATTTTTCCTCGTCTATCCTGATGATCTTCCTTCTGAGTCCTGTCATTATTCTTCCCTGCTGAAGAGATCTGCCAGGTCTGCCACCGTGGTCCTGCTGAAATAGTCGGATACGACTCCGGCGGCGTCGGAAGCCATGGAGCCGAAGATGCACTTCCGAAGGGGGCACCCCTTACCGTTCAAGGGGCAGACGCCGGACTGAAAGGTGCCTTCAAGGGCTATCCATACGTCCATCAGCCTTATGTCGCAGGGGCTCACCGCAAGTGTGAATCCGCCGCCGCGACCCCTTCTCGAACTTACCATACCCACCCTGGTAAGCTTCTGCATTACCTTGGAGAGATGATCGGGGGAGCCGGGCTTCACAAGGAGGTCGCCCAGTTTCAGGGAACTTCCCTCTTCCCTGGCCAGTCTGGCCAGAGCATGAAGCGCCAGTGAAACCGATTCCGGAATGTTAACAGGTGATGACATGTTCTCCCTTTCGTTCCAAATATATTAGTACTGTAATGCCAAATTGTCAATAGTTGGAAAGAGTATTGATATGTAAATAGTTGACTATTGACACGAATGATAACACTTGTATAATTGGTAATGAAATACTAAATATCATGATTCAGGAAGGGAGTCGCCATGTTCTGTTTTCAATGTGAGCAGACCGCAAAGGGAACCGGCTGTGACAGGTACGGTGTCTGCGGCAAGGACCCGGAGACCGCGGCAATGCAGGATCTTCTGGTATACGTGTCCAAGGGGATAGCCATGTGGGCCGAAAGGGCCGGACGACTGGGAATACGAGACCATGAGGCGGACGTATTCGTCATCGAGGCCCTATTCACAACGGTGACCAATGTGAACTTCGACGCGGAAACCGTGGCCTCAATGGTCTCGAGGGGGGTCGGGATAAGGGACCGCGTCAGGGGAGCCTACCTCCGGGCCTGCAGTGAAAAAGCCCATGAGCCCGAGGACCTTGAAGGTCCCGCTGTCTGGGAAATGCCCGGGGACCGGGAGCAGCTGAAGGACCAGGCCGCAAGGATCTCCATCCTGGAGCGGATAGAGGACAGGGGAAGGACCCTGACCGGACTGGAGGAACTCATTACCTACGGGTTGAAGGGATCCGCAGCCTATGCGGAACATGCCAGGATCCTGGGAGTGGAGGACGATGACATCTACCTGTTCTTCCATGAGGCGCTGGATTTTCTCACCAGACCCCGGACGGCGGAAGACCTTTTCTCCATGGCCCTGAAAGTGGGAGAGAAGAACATTCGAGTGATGGAGATGCTGGATTCGGCCAACACCGGCAGTTACGGGCACCCTGAACCCACCAAGGTCAGAGTGACGCCTGTGAAAGGCAAGGCCATTGCAGTATCCGGTCACGACCTGAAGGACCTGGAGGAACTCCTGAAACAGACGGAGGGAAAAGGGATCAACGTCTATACACACGGGGAGATGCTTCCGACCCTGGCATATCCCGGTCTCAAGAAGTACTCCCACCTCGTCGGGAACTACGGAGGCGCCTGGCAGGACCAGCAGAAGGAGTTCGACGAGTTCCCAGGGGCGATACTGATGACCACCAACTGCATTCAGAAGCCTCGCGATTCGTACATGGACAGGATATTCACAACCGGTCTGGTGCAGTACCCGGGAGTGACGCATATCGAAGGCCACGACTACAGGCCGGTGATAGATGCCGCACTGGAAGCGGAAGGGTTTTCCGAGGACGCACCTGAGAAGAGGATCATTATAGGTTTCGGCAGGAACGCGGTGATGTCCGTGGCGGACAAGGTCATCGATGCCGTGAAGTCCGGTTCCATCAGGCACTTCTTCCTGGTGGGAGGCTGCGACGGTGCAAAACCCGGGAGGAATTACTTCACGGAGTTGGCTCAGAAAGTACCCGAAGACTGCGTGATACTCACCCTGGCCTGCGGCAAGTACAGGTTCAACAAGCTGGAGTTCGGCGACATAGGAGGTATCCCCAGGCTCCTCGACATGGGCCAGTGCAACGACGCCTACTCCGCCGTCACCATAGCTTCCGCGCTGGCCGGGGCGTTCAAGTGCGGCGTGAACGACCTGCCTCTGTCGATTGTGCTCAGCTGGTACGAACAGAAGGCCGTGACCATACTTCTTTCGCTGTTCTACCTCGGGATAAGGGATATCAGGCTAGGTCCCACACTGCCGGCCTTCCTGACACCCGCTGCACTGGAGGTGCTGGTGGAGAAGTTCGACATCAAGCCGATCACCACCCCGGATGAGGATCTGAAGGCGATACTTGCCTGATAGACCATTAGTTACCGGAAGGGGACGGTCAGCATCCCCTTCCCGGACAAGGAGCAAAGGACCATGAAGATCACAAGGCCGTCAGAGCAGCCCTCCGCTGAGAATCCACATGGCGTGGACGTAAGGAGACTGTACGAGACCCCTCACGCCCTGGTCAGCCACCTCACACTGAGGCCGGGGGAGAAACTGCACAGACATGTGACACCCGTAGACGTCTTCTTCTACGTTCTGGAAGGCACCGGAACAGTGGAGGTGGGGGACGAGAGACTGGAAGTCGGCAGGGACACGCTGGTGGACAGTCCCAGGGACATCCCGCACTGCTGGTACAACAATGGCGAGCAGACGCTGAGGGTCCTCATCGTGAAGGTACCGAAACCCGAAGCGAAGACTCGGCTCCTGTAGTGCCTCTCAGAGAATCACAGGATCACCGACAAGGAGGACCCTGGGCCAGGTGGTGGGATCGGGCACCCAGGCCGTTATCCCGTTCTCAGTTATTCGGACTGTCATTCCATCCAGGTCGGGATCGTCCATGTGGAGCGATGCGGTGAAAAGCAGCAGTCCTTCCATGTCGTAGACTTTCCAGAAGGGGTATCTGACAGTCCCCAGCCTGACCCAGAGCCTGCCGCTCCCGTCTACCCCCAGTTCCGAGACCGCCCTTCGGTAGGGCAGGGGATCGAAAGTGGCACCCGCTCCATGGAACCTTCTTCCCATGTTGGCGGACATTTCCTGGAACTCCTCCTCCTCGGCTGCCAGTTCGGACTCCGTCTTCTCCACCTGGTCTATTCTCTCCTGTATCTGAAGGAACTCCCGGCCGTCCGGGAGGTACCCGGTTACGGTTATCCTGTCCGAACCGGGCTGCGCGATGAATACACGGCCTGAGCCGTCCGACGTGAACACCGGCTGTGTCTCGTCGCCCATGGGTCCGAACCTCGATGGATCGAAGGGCCGCATCTCACTGGCGTAGACCACCGAAGGATCCGATGATCCCTCGAGCCTGGCTATGGAATAACCACTGAGTCCCTGCTCCCGGTCGAAGGCCGGCAACATGCCTACATAGGCGGAGTCTCCCGCTGAACTCACCGTGTTGGGAGGGCGGGGAAAGAACCCGGTTATGTTCGCGATCCATCGCAGGGAATCGTCGAATACGCTTACGGCTCCTCCGCCCATGTCGGAGACGAGGACCCTGCCGTTATCAAGGACCGTCATTCCCCTGGGCATCTGGAACTCCCCGGGGCCTGTCCCCTGCCTGCCCGCGGACCCGATGAACTCACCCTCGGGGGAGAACTCCCTCACGTTCATTGTGGATGTATCCAGCACGAGCACATTACCTGCAGGAGTCCTGGCTGCCTCGACTATCTGGCCGAAGACGTACTCGGGCCGTCCCAGCTCCACGCCAATGGTATCGGTGATCGCCAGTTCCAGATGATCCGATCCCGCCGCATCTTCCGGGGAGACCGCATCCCGGCCATCGGAACCGCCGTTGCATGAAGCGAGTATCAGCATCAGTACCGTGACTATCATAGACCTGTGTTCCACTTGTTCCTCCTGGAGAGTAATTGCTTTCAACAACCGGTATTCTAACCATTAACGGGATTGGATGCGAGAATGTTCCCGGGTTGTAACAATCCGTTACGGCTATGTATTTTGCGAATTCGGTCGTGTTCGTATATTCATCGGTACAATATTTACTGATCACATCACCGTAAGGCAGGTTCATCCATGACAGATGCTGCGGAAGTCAAGAAGGATATCTCACAGAACATCTCTAGGATATCATCCGAGGGCGCCGGCTACGTTGACGCCAGGTACTACATGGAGGACAGCTCTGAAACCCTTGTCCTCTACGATGGGGACCTGGAGGCCAACGACACTACCGTCCAGAGCGGTGTCGGTGTCAGGGTCCTCTGGGACGGAGCCTGGGGATTCGCCGCCACAAGCGACCCTTCGGGGCTCAGGTCCTGTTTCGATAAAGCCGCCCAGAACGCCAGGACGGCCTCGGGACTGGTGAAAGAGCCGCTTTTCATGGGCAAGCTGGATCCGGTCAGGGGCAGCTATTCCACTCCGGTGGAAGTGGATCCGTTCACGGTGGGCCTTCAGGACAAGCTGACCTTCATGACCAGGCTGGACAACGACCTGAAGGACGAGTTCATACTGAAGCGGATCGTATACGCGAACTTCATGAAAAGGAGCATCCACTTCCAGAACAGCGAGGGTTCCGAGATACAGAAGGATCTCTCCCATGTGTTCGGAACGATGATGGCAATGGCCCTGGACTGCGATGGCGAGATGCAGAGGAGGAGCATGAACCTCTACTCCACCGGCGACGGTACCGCCGGCTGGGAGATGATGACGGAACCGGAGCTGTTCTCGGGACACGCTGACAGGATCAAGTCGGAACTGGCGGAGCTCATCAAGGCTCCGCAGCTGGAGCACGGCAGGAGATCGGTCATCCTCCTTCCGGGGCAGGGACATCTTCAGGTACACGAGACCATAGGTCACCCCCTGGAGCTTGACAGGATACTTGGATACGAGCTCTCCTACGCAGGAGGTTCCTTCGTTGACCTTGACTCCTTCGGGAAGCTGCAGTACGGCAGCGAGAAGCTCTCCGTGAGTTCCTACGGCGGAATAGAGAATTCCCCCGGCTCCTTCGGTTTCGATGATGACGGTACTCGCGAGCGGGACTATCTCCTGATAGACAGGGGTCTGCTGGTCAATGCCCTCACTTCCCGGGCCATGGTGAACGAGGCCAACGAGAAAGCCGGCAGGGAGGTCTTCCAACAGAGCGGAGGAGCTGCGAGGGCAACTGCTTTCTACAGAGCGCCCATCGACAGGATGACCAACGTCAACATTCTCCCGGGAACCGACGGGACCCTGGAGGATATAATCGCCTCCACCGAGGATGGGATAGTAGTGGACAATCCCGTATCCTGGTCCATAGGCTCCAACCGTGAGCACTTCCATTTCGGCTGCGAGATCGCCTGGGAGATCAAGGACGGGAAGAAGACCCGAATACTCAGGAACCCTACATATCAGGGTCACACACTGGAATTCTACCGTTCCCTCTCTGCAGTGGGCGACAGCTCCACATGGAAGGTGGAGCAGGTGAACAACTGCGGCAAGGGCGAGCCCAATCAGGTGATGCAGATCGGTCACGGTGTACCCGTTGTCAAGTTCGACGATGTGATCACCGGGGAAAGGAAGTAGATAATGCTGGACGCTAACATCAGGAGCATTCTGATGCAGATCAGGGACGAGGCTGCGGACCAGGGTACCCATGCAACCCTTCTGCTGCATCATGAGAAGAGCCACCTCATGCGGATCGGCAATAGCTCGGTATCTCTCAATACCTCCGAGGAC
>CAZXEF010000051.1:0-16301 GCA_964639605.1 uncultured bacterium
CTCAAAGTCACTTGCCTGAGAAAAGTCCACGCCGGTAAACGGGATGACCCCCGCAGATCACGGACTCCCTTCCCTCACCGGGGGAGACCATAACCGGCCTGGCATTCGGAGGGGGACGGCTGTGGGCTGTGGACTCGTCCACCAGGACCGTCTTCAGGATAGACCCGGCAACCGGTGAAGTGGACGGGTCATTCCCCTGTGACCTGCCGAACTCGTACAGGACAACGGGCCTGGCTTACAGCAGCGAGCATGCAATGATCCTCGTGGGGCTCTGGGATTACGGATACAACGGATACGTCTACCAGTACTCGCTATCCGGCGATCTTATAGGTTCCATGAGCATGTGCGGAGGTTGAGGCAATCCTGTCTCGTCGGTGACGGGACTGGCTGTTCACACTGATTACCTCTACCTGGCTTCCAGGTCACAGAGCAGGACCTACAGGTATTCCCTTCCCGGGATCTACGGAATGACCAGCAGTACGCCCTTCGGAAGGAACAGCAAGACCTGGGATATCGCCCGTGACCTCCAGGGGAGGATATGGGCCGCCATGGACAGCGGTGGGTACTCCGTCGGGTGCTTCGATGCCGGAGGCGACATGGTGGCCGGTATCAGTACCGACCTCGTCTCGCAGGCAGTGGGAGTGGCCATGGACGACGACGGGACCCTATGGGTCAGCAACAACGATGACGGGATGATATACGGGATAGACGTCTCCCGGGATGAGACTGGAGACTGAGGAAGACAAGATTACATCCACATGAACCGGAGATGACGATGCGAGAATGTATTCACGGTATCGACGCCATGGTCCCGCTCCTGAACGGCAGGACCGTCCGATATGTAAACCTCGACAATGCCGCCAGCACACCCCCTATGAAATCCGTCGTCAGGGCCATATCGGAGCTGGCTCCCTACTACTCCAGCGTCCACAGGGGGACCGGGTTCAAGTCCAGGCTCTGCACCGACGCATACGACCAGGCCCACGAGATAATCGGGGAGTTCGTGGGTGCCGACCTGCGGTCCAACACGGTGATATTCGTCAAGAACGCAACCGAGGCCATCAACAAGCTTTCACACAGGTTCGTTGCACCGGAGGGCTCCTTTGTAGTGACCACGAGGATGGAGCACCATTCCAACGACCTTCCATGGCGTGACCATTTCGATACCCTTCATGTAAGGGTCGAACCAGATGGCAGGCTGGACGAGGAACATTTCGATTCCATACTCAGGGATCATGCCGGCAGGATAGCCCTTGTTGCGGTGACTGGAGCTTCCAATGTGACCGGTTTCATACTGCCTATCCATAGACTCGCGGAGAAGGCACACGCCGCCGGTGCGTGCATCATGGTGGACGCCGCCCAGCTGGCACCCCACAGGAAGATAGATATAAAGCCGGATGACGCTCCTGACCACATCGATTACCTCGCCATAGCCGGGCATAAGATGTACGCCCCCTACGGCACCGGCGCGCTGATCGGCCCGAAGAAGGACTTCCTTGACGGAGCGCCCGACTACTGCGGCGGCGGCACGGTAAATGTAGTAACTCCCGATGAGGTGTACTGGGCTGGAATGCCCGACCGCGACGAGGCGGGAAGCCCCAACGTAATGGGAGCCGTTGCAATGGCCGCAGCTGCAAAGACACTGATGGAAGAGGGAATGGACTCCGTAGCCGAGCACGAACGGGAACTCACCGAGTACGCCCTGAGAAAGCTTGGCGGGATGGGTGACATTCACATTTTCGGTGAGACCGACCCGGCACGGTCGTCGGAGAAGGTGGGAGTCATACCCTTCAACCTCGACGGAACGGACCATGCGCTGCTGGCTGCGGTGGCAGGCTTCGAATGCGGCGTGGGTGTCAGGAACGGGTGCTTCTGTGCCCATCCCTACGTGGTGGAGCTCCTGCACCTAAAGGACAGCGAGATCTCCAGCTGGCGGGAGCAGTTCCTCAGGGGTGACAAGACAAGGATGCCGGGCATGGTCCGCATGAGCTTAGGGTGCTACAGCAACCGGGAGGACGTCGACCGTCTTCTTGAAGCGATCAACATCATAAGGGACCGTGATTACATAGGCGACTACCATCAGATCCCTGAGACCGGGGAGTTCTTCCCGAGAGGGTACACGGATGACTACTCAGGATACTGGATGTACCCTGATGGGGTATAATGTTATATGAATATATTATGCGTATCCAACCAATTGATTGAGAGGTTAATCATGGATAGAGGAGTCAAAGCGGCGCTGATACTTGCCATTGCCGCCTTTTTTGCAGCATCCTGCGGCGGTGAGGGCGGACAGCCTGCTATTGGGGCGGATACGACCTCAGTAACTGGAACCTCACCCTTCGAAGCGGCTGACAGCGCGGCCCAGGCTGTAATTGCGTGCAGTTACGGCTTCAGGCTCTACGGCACCGGCTCCTTCGCAGTGGAACCAGCCATGGTGGGGCAGTTCTCGGGCTTTCTCACCGGGAGTTCCGAGTACCCCCTGATCAGGGTCGAGATGGGTAATGACTCCACCCCCGAGGACGGCATCGACCCCGAGCCGTCCCTCATTCTGATCTCAGCCGAAGACTCCGCCTACGCATACAACATCTACGATAACATCCTTGAGAAGGGAGCCCTGGAAGAGGGGGGAAACGACCTCCTCAGGCCCGTGGCCTACGCCATCATGAACGAGTTCTTCATCGACGGACCCTTCTCAGACGAGATAGGTGCCGACACGGTCTCCTTACAGGGTACGGAATCGATCGCCGGGATCGATTGTGAGAAATGGCTGGTCACTTATTCCGGAGGCTCCATGGCGGAATGGGCACTGGGAGTCGAGGACCACCTTCCAAGGAGGGTGGAGAGGTTGATGACCGACAGGGAAGGTTCGCCGGCATCCATAGTATTGGAGCTGAATGATCTGGAAGTCCTTGACGGAATGGATGCTGCTGTATTCACGCCGGATTTTCCAGGGGACGCTGAATTGATAATCTACAGCGCCTTCCTGACCATCGGTGTCCAGGCCCCGGAATGGACACTGACCGACAGGGAAGGCTCCATCGTCACCCTGGCCGACCAGAGGGGCAAAATCGTGATACTGGACTTCTGGGCAACCTGGTGCGGTCCGTGTGCAGCGGTCATGCCGGCGATCCAGCATGTGCACGAGACCTGGCCGGAAGAGGATGTGGCAGTCTACGGCGTGAACGTATGGGAGACCGGAGACCCGGCATCCTTCATGGACGAGAATGGCTATACATACGGGCTTCTCCTTAACGGCGACGCCGTGGCCGATGATTACAAGGTATCCGGAATACCCACCATGTACGTGGTAGACCAGCAGGGAAGGATAGCCTTCGCTGAAGTCGGGGCCAACCCCGATATAGCAGATCTACTGACTGGAGTGGTGGACAGCCTCATCTCAGCTCAGTAGTAACAGGGAAGCCTTCAAACCCGTCTCCGTACGTGATGATCCCCCTCACGGCGGCGCTGCCGACGTCTTTTTCTGTCCGCGTCCTTCGCTTGTTATATTGAACGGTGGAACATGAGCTGGTGGAGAGGGGTCTCGCAATCATGCACTGCCCGGCTGTGGACAGCGTATTCCTCAGGGCGAACGGCAGCTTCGTATGCTGGGATGATGCCGGGAGTGACCACATCCTGACGGAATTATCCTCTGAAAGCGGCACTTCATGGCTCGATATCATGGAGAACACCCGCTCCTATGTTGCGCAAGCCCTCCGGGATGACAGGCTGCCAGATCCGTCGGTTTGCCCGGGATGCTACTGCCTGTCAGCCGTCAGTCGGGGCAGATTCGATCCCCTGTCACTGGATGTTGTCCAGGTCGAGCCCTCTGCCAGGTGCGACCTGCGGTGCGTTGCCTGTGCCACCACCGAAGAGCGGGACAGACTTTCTCCTCCCCTCGACCTCTCACCGGCAGTTTTCCGCAGGATTCTCGAGGATCTGGGATCAAGGGGTATGACCGTAAATACCTTCGACTTCTCAGGACACGGAGAACCGCTGAAGAATCCACGGTTGTTCACCCTTACATCCATGGCCAGGAAATTCTATCCCGGAACCTTTATCACTGTCTGCACCAATGGACAGGGTGAGTTCAACGATGAAGTACTCACTTCCGGGATCGACCAGGTACAGGTGGCCGTGGACGGGATCGACCAGGAGAGTTACGGGAAGTACAGGATTGGTGGTGATTTCAGGATGGCATGGAACTACCTCTCCGGACTTTCCGCTCACTCAAGTCGCATTGCAGGTACAAGGGCTGTGTGGAGGTACATCCTTTTCAGTCACAATTCCAGCCCATGGCACCTCGAAAGGGTCTGGAAAATGGCGGCGGACGCGGGAGTCGATGAGGTGAGGTTCATTTTCACCCACAGGGGACCATGGTCGGAGAACATCCAGTCAGGTTCAGATCTGGTGAGGATTCTGTCGGGTGTAGGTGTTCCGGGCAGGAGCCTCAGGATCGATACCCTGAGATCCCTGAAGATGAGGAGCAGGTTGAGGGATAAGCTAAAGACGCGTAAGGGGATCCATTCGATCCTGAGAAGGACATGGAACGGGTTACGCGCCGGAAGGCGGGGGCCGACCTCCCTTCCATTCATGACCACGGATTTCTGCAGGCTGGATATCCGTGAGCTCCGCCGGTTCGTGAGAACGGCGATAGGCCATGCCCGGAGAGGAAGGACCGGAGACGCCCTGGACATTCTGAGGCACGTGGAGAGGCTGGCTGATCTCCCGGCCAGGCATAACAGGTCCTACCGACGCGACGAGATGATCGGGTCGCTGGGAAAGGGTTATGATGAACTGAAGTGCCTTCTCGGAGCGGTTGGGAAGATGGATTGAGGACGCGGGTAACCGGAATACTGAGGCTCCTCGGTCTACAGGCCGCGGCTAGGAGGATCTACAGGAATGGTGCCGGATACATCCGGGACTCAGTATGGAGGTTCTCTCCACGTTCTGTGAAGGAAGACAACTGTTTGCCCGTGCCTCCACCGAGCCTCTGTTTTCTGGCTGCGGACAGCTACGACCCCCTGCATTTCCTGTCTTCGGGCAGGAAGGGAGCCGTGACCGTGAGGAGACTCCTGCAGAGTGCCGGCAGGCCTCTGGTTGGTTTCCGGTCGGTACTTGATTTCGGATGCGGATGCGGGAGGATAGCCCGTCACATGAGGGACTACCTTGAAGGCATCTCATTCATCGGGACTGACATCGATCCGGTACAGGTCCGCTGGGTCCGTGGGAAAATGCCTCCCTTCGATTTCACCCTGACCGGACCATCTGCGGCGTTGCCTTTTCCAGACGGGAATTTCGACCTGGTGCTTGCGGTGGCGGTGTTTCCCTGGCTGGACGAAACCGCCCAGCTGAAGTGGATGGAAGAACTGGGGAGAGTACTCGAACCGGGTGGAGTCCTTCTAGTCACTCTCAAAGGTGAGAACAGGCGCGGTGAACTTTCGGAAGAGCAGCTCGAGGCCTTTGATTCAGGTTGTCCGGTGGTCATAGAGCCGGGGAGCTCGGGAACCCGCTACTGCCTCAGCTACAACCCGGAGAGTTACGTCAGACATGTTCTCGCAGACGGTTTCGATGTTCTGTTGTTCAGCCCAGGCGGTTCCGAGGACACGAACCAGGACGCCTGGGTGCTGACCAGGTCCTGCGGGGAAGCAGCGGGAACTGAGTCCATCTGATCGAATGCGTCGCCGGACGCATGGACCGTCTTTGCCCCGGTGCGGGGCCCATGTTATTGTAGATTCGTATATGACTGTGAACAGCTGGCAGGAATATTCGGGAGGTGGTGGTCGCTGACTACCGAGATCGCGCTGACGCTGGGAGTTCTGGGCCTGACGGTCATACTCTTCGTCACTGAGCTGTTCCGAGTGGACGTCACCGCCATTCTGGTCATGCTGCTTCTACCCTGGCTGGGACTGGTGGAGCCTCTCGAAGCCTTCTCCGGTTTTGCCAGCAACGCGGTGATAGCGATGATGGCCGTAATGATACTGGGCTACGGGATCGATGCATCCGGGGCTATGAAGAGACTTGCGACTCCCATCACCAGGGCGGCCGCCGGCAGCGAATCCAGGCTCCTGGGCATGGTATCCGCAGCAGTAGGTCTCGCATCGGCCTTCATGCAGAACATAGGGGCCACCATACTCTTCCTTCCCGCCGTGAGGAGGATATCCAGGCAGTCCGGTTTCAGTCTCCCCAGGCTGTTGATGCCGCTTGGTTTCGCAGCAATCCTCGGAGGTACGCTGACCATGGTTGCCAGCGGGCCGATGATCATACTCAACGATCTGCTCAGGCAGGGGGGGCAGGACCCTTTCGGGCTGTTCAGCGTAACTCCAGTGGGTCTCGCCCTCCTGGGGGCGGGGATAGTCTACTTCCTTGTGGCCGGCAGGCGCCTGCTCCCGCGGTCCGAACCCGGTGATCTGGAGGAGGATCTTGCGGAGGAGTGGGACATACCTGCATCGGTTCGCATCGTGGACATCCCGCTCGAGAGTCCCCTGGTGGGCAGGACCGTGGAGGAGGCTGACCTCTGGGAGAACGGCGGTCTGCATATCCTGGCCCAGTCCAGGCGCGGCGACGTTCTCTTCTCTCCCTGGCGCGGGACCGTGTTCAGCGCAGGGGACCGGTACGCCCTGATAGGGGAGCAGGCACCGCTTCAGAGTTTCATTGAGGCGAATGGTCTGAAAGTGGAGGGAGGCCCCTGTGATCTCAGGAAGAAACTGGAATCGGAGGACGCAGGCTTCGCCGAGGTGGTGGTCCGTCCACGATCACAGGTGCAGGGAAGGAGCATAAGACAGATAGCCCTGCGGAAGAGGTTCGGCGTAGAGCCGCTCGTGGTTGTCTCGGCAGGGGAGAGATACAGGGGCGACATCTCGGACCGTCCCCTCAGGGGAGGCGATACCCTTGTGGTGCACGGCCCCTTTTCCAGCATCGCAGCGCTTGGAAGGAGCGGGGATTTTCTGCTCACAGGGAAGGTGCCCGAGACCAGGGGCCTGCCGGAGCGCCCCATTCAAGCGGTTTTCCTGTTCGCAACCGGGATAACTCTGGCGATACTGGGATTCCGCCTGAGTCTCAGCCTCATGACAGCCGCCATGGGAATGGTCCTTCTCAGGGTGATCACCATCGACGAGGCATACAGGGCCGTGGAATGGAGGACAGTCTTCCTCCTTGCCGGCCTGCTGCCCCTGGGCCTGGCCATGGAGAGGAGCGGCGCCGCCTCATATCTCGCTTCAGCCGCGGTATCCCTGGTCAGCGGAGCACATCCCCTTCTTCTGATGACTGCAGTTGCGGTCCTTGCAACGCTTTTCACGCTTTTCATGTCCAACGTGGCGGCCACGGTCCTGCTGGTTCCCCTGGCCATGATCATGGCCGCGGACTGGGGGATAGACCCGAGGGCGCTGGCCATACTGGTAGCAGTATGCGCATCAAACTCCTTCGTTCTTCCCACACACCAGGTGAATGCCCTGCTCATGGCCCCCGGGGGATACAGAAATACCGATTACATGAAAGCCGGCGGCGGAATGACACTGCTGTTCATAGCCGTGGCCGTACCGCTGGTATACCTTCTCTTCACATAGGAAGGAGAACATCGATGTTGCTGAAACATTTCTTCTTACCAAAGCTGGCCCACAGCTCATACCTGCTGGCGGGTGACCGGACCTGCGCCATAGTCGACCCCTGCAGGGATGTGCAGATGTACCTGGATGCGGCCGAGGAGCTCGATCTCAGGATCACCCACATACTGGAGACCCACCTCCACGCCGACTTCGTCTCCGGCCACATGGACCTGGCCGGGCTCACGGGGGCCGACATATACGCCCCGGCGTCAGCCGGCTGCGCCTTTCCGCATAAAGCTCTGTCCGAGAATGACATCTTCAGGCTGGAGGACATGGCCATCAGGGTGATCGAGACGCCGGGCCATACCCCGGAGCATATAGCCTATGTGGTAACGGACACCTCCAGGGGTGATGACCCCGTAGGTGTCTTCTGCGGCGACACCCTCTTCGTGGGAGACGTGGGCAGGCCGGACCTTTTCCCGGGCAGGGCCGTGGAACTCGCCGACAGGCTGTATGACAGTCTTGGCAAGTTACTGGAGCTGCCGGATTTCTGCGAGGTCTACCCGGCCCATGGCGCCGGTTCCCTCTGCGGAAGGGCCATGGGGGCCAAGTGGCGCAGCACCGTAGGCTTCGAACGTCGATTCAATCCCGCTCTGCAGATCCATGACAGGGAAGAGTTCATTAAATCCCTGACCACGGACATGCCGCCGGCACCGGACCACTTCTCCAGGTGCAGCGAAATCAACAGGAAGGGACCTGCCCTTGTGGACGACCTTGCTCCCATGAAGAAGATGGCCCCGAGGGATTTCAGGGAAGCGGTCGAGGCGGAGGATGCCATCGTGCTGGATGTAAGGCGCTACGACGCCTTCGGAGGCCAGCATGTCCCCGGCTCCTGGAGCATAGACTTCACCGGCAACTTTCCCACCTTCGCGGGATGGGTAGTGCCTCCCCAAATGGATATCTACCTTGTTGCCACGGATGGAGATGAAGCCCGACAGGCCGTCAAGTGGCTTCGAAGAGTCGGCCTGGACAGATCGATGGGCTGGCTTGACGGCGGCATGTTCGCCTGGGCTACCCACGGCCTCCCCACGGCGCACCTGCCGCAGCTCTCGGTACTCGAGGCCGGCGACCTGCATGAGGAGGGCATGACCATGCTTGATGTCAGGGCACCTTTGGAGTTCGAGGACTCCCACGTGAACGGCGCCGTGAACATACCGGCACCGGACCTCAGGACCAGGTTCGACGAAGTGGACCGCGACAGTGATGTGATGCTGGTCTGCAGTACCGGACACAGGTCCACGCTGGCTGCCAGCATACTGCTGTCGAAGGGCTATTCGCGTCTACGCAACGTGGCCGGCGGGATGAAGGGACTCAGTGCGGCCGCTCTTGCACCCGCATGCGTGATGTGTACCATCCCCCACGGACCCAAGCTCCTGGTCCGCAAGGTGGGGGACACCATCGAGAAACCGAGGGTGAGCTGAGGGGAGTATCATGGAAGGTGTTCTCGTAAGTGTGATGTACTACACGGCATCGGCTGCCGAGCTTGCAGCCGCCCTGGTTGTGGCCATAGGTCTTGTGCAGGCCCTGTGGATATTCATCTTCAAGAACGTCTGCATACATTGTGAGATGCACCAGCATGTCAGGGGAAGGCTCAAACTCGGACACGCCCTCTCCCTGGCCCTGGAGCTGCTCATAGGAGCGGACATCCTGAAGAGCGCCCTCGATCCTTCATGGACGGAGCTGGGTCAGCTGGGGGCCATAGTCCTGATCAGGACAGTCCTCAACTACTTCCTCCTGTGGGATATGAGGATGGTGAGCCGGGAGAAGGATGACTAGTTTATGTCTGACTTATCCTGGAAGCAGGGAAGACAGTGGACTGCCTGAAGAGGAGGGAGGTGGGGAATGAAGAGTATAATCGCGCTGTCCCTTGTTCTGGCGACAGCACTGACCGCCGGTAACGTCTTCGTCTGCGAATACGAGTATCAGGCCGACATCTGCGTCTACGTGGTGGATTACGAGTACCAGGCTGACCTTTGCGTGTACCCGGTGGAGTACGAGTACCAGGCGGACGACGAGGACGCACTGTGGCACTTCGTGGACTACGAGTACCAGGCGGACGTCCTGATATACTACGTGGACTACGAGTACCAGGCTGACCTGAACGTGTATTTCGTGGATTACGAGTACCAGGCCGGCTGGGAGGATCCGGGCGAATGGACCGGCCGCCTCCACTGATACCGATTATTCGCCCCGGCCAATTAAATGGGGACGGACACCTTTTATTTTGAACAGGTGATTAAAACAGCTATTTCTTCTTGAAAATGCCCTTCCACCTTGTGGACTCGATGGTGGAGGGTATCTTGCCGCTGCCGAGAGTACCAACTGGTTCCGTAACATAGAAGATATCCGGGTCGATCCTCCTGACTTCCTGCATGATCCCCCTGAATTCTTTTCTGGCGCAGACGATGTACAGCTCAGTGACGGTCCCTGTCATTCCAGTACCCTGGAACTCCGTTACACCGAAGCCCATTTCCCTTATCCTCGTGGCAAGTTTATGGGCTGAATCCCGGGCCATGATCTTTATCACGATGCTTCCCATGGCCAGACGACGCTCGATGGTTATGCCCACGACGTTGCCTGTAGCGAAACCTAGTGCGTAAAACACTGCAAAGACCGGATTCGCCTGCACCTGGTTTATCACGGCGGATATGACTCCCAGCCAGATGCTTACCTCTATGAATCCGAGAAAGAAGGCCAGAACGGTCCTTCCCTGTATAATGCTGATGGTGCGTATCGTCCCGAGAGTGACGTCCAGAACCCTTGCCAGGAAGACAAGCAGACCTGTCAGAAGAACTGTGCCAGTCATATATAAATACCTTTCAGCGTGTTTCGTCCGGAGTCTAAGACTGATGAGCAACCTCTGATCCTTTCGGCAACAGAGGATGCATCTCCCGGTTCCTCAGGCGGTATACTACGCGGCTCCTGCAGGTAATATAATAATCCAAGGTGCTAGACTGTGTGCAATTAACTACCCTAGCAGGAGGAATCGATATTTGAGGACATTTACTTCATTATTGATGGCTACCACTGTTCTCCTCTCGGGGTGCGGGAGTAAGGCCGGGCCGGGTGACGTCGTCCGGGAGTTCTTCCAGCACCTGCAGGATGGTCGGACGGATAGCGCCATGGAACTGCTGGCCTCTGACCTCCATGAAGACATGCTTGAGGAGTTCGAAGGCAAGCAGATAGTCAGGTTCACTATCGATGAGGTCGACATCTCTGAGGACAACTGTTCGGCAACCGTGAGCTGGAGTACCGAGGTCATTGATGAGAATTCGCCTGACACCGATGAGGGGGATGAATGGGAGCTGACCAGGAGCAGTGACGGCACCTGGTTGATCACGGACCTATAGCCTCCGTTGTCCGGCTGCGTGAACAATGAACTGGCCCAATTCCGGATCTCTCGTTGTAAAATTCCAATGATCGAGAGACCTCCGGCTTCGATACGCTATTCAGGCTTCGAGTCCACCTCCAGGCAGAAGAATGACCAGGTTTCATCACAGGCATCGGCCTGTTGACAGATTGTGTATTTGGCCTATAATACAAATACATTTGAGGAGGCAATATGGAAACAAGCGAACAGGACAGGCTCGAACATCGTTCACAGATACTGGCGGCACTGGCCAATTCAACCAGGCTCATGATCCTCGAGCACCTGGAAGGACGGGACATGACCGTATCAGAGCTGACTGAGATAGCCGGTCTTGACATTTCCACTGTTTCCAGACACCTAGGTGTTCTCAAGAAGACGGGCATCGTATCCTGCTCACGCGACGGGAACAGAAGGCTCTATTCCCTCAGGGCTCCCTGCGTGCTCGGTTTCCTGGACTGCGTGGACGACATCCTGAAAGATGGTTCATGCCTATGCGCCAGGGACATTCGAGAACGGATGGGTGAGACCAGTTGAACCTTCGCACCCAGTGGAAGCCCCTGACCATCATCGCCCTTGTGTTTCTGGGTGCTCTTTTCATGCCGGTGGGTCTTCCCAGGATGGAGAGCTCCGTCATGGAATCCCTCTATCTGCTACACGACTATGCCAGGGAGCATGTGGTCCTCTGCCTTCTGCCGGCTTTCCTCATAGCCGGAGCCATCTCGGTGTTCATAAAGGGCGCAGCGGTAATGAAATACCTGGGGGCGGGTGCAAAGAAGACTGTGGCATACGCAGTGGCCGCAGTCTCGGGAAGCATCCTGGCCGTTTGCTCCTGCACAGTCCTGCCTCTCTTCGCAGGTATCTACAAACGGGGAGCCGGACTTGGACCTGCCACAGCATTTCTTTACTCCGGACCGGCCATCAACGTACTGGCAATAATCCTCACCGCAAGGATACTCGGTCTGGGTCTGGGAGTAGCCAGGGCAGTGGGCGCCATAGTATTCAGCGTGATAATAGGACTCATGATGCACATTATCTTCAGAAGGGAAGAGACAGAGAGGGTAAACGGCCTTGTGGAACCCGCTGGCGTCTCATCCGAAGAGACGCCGGTTCACAGGACGGTGTCAGTGTTCGTTCTTCTGATTGTGATACTCGTATTCGCCAACTGGGGCGCACAAACGGATTCACCGGGTCTCTGGAGCACCATATTCCACGGCAAATGGTTGATAACGGGCGCGGCCGCGCTTATCCTGGGCATGATGATGGTGAAATGGATGGGGGTTTCATTATGGAAAGTACTTCTGTCAGCTTCAGCAGTCGTTTCCCTTTCGATCCTGGTTCCAGGTGCACCCATGATTGCATTCGGTGCCGGGATACTGGGCCTGGCGATATCACTTGGCACTACGAGGGGAGAGGCTTCTGACTGGCTGGACGAGAGCTGGGGCTATGCCAGGCAGATAATGCCCCTTCTCTTCGGAGGAATACTTGTTGCCGGCTTCCTGCTGGGCAGACCGGGCATGGAAGGCATGATACCCTCAGGGCTTGTGGAAGGTGCAGTGGGAGGCAACTCTATACTGGCCAACCTGTTCGCCTCAGTGGCCGGAGCCTTCATGTACTTCGCGACCCTCACGGAAGTGCCGATACTCCAGGGACTCATGGGAGCAGGCATGGGCAAGGGCCCGGCCCTGGCACTTCTCCTGGCTGGTCCGGCCCTGTCCCTGCCCAACATGCTGGTGATAAGGAGCGTCCTGGGAACAAGGAAGACGCTCACTTATGTAGCCCTTGTGGTAATGATGGCGACCATATCTGGAGTGCTGTACGGTTCTCTATCCTTTTAACGCATAACATGATCGGGATCGGAGGCAGTTGAATGAGGAAACCATGGATAATTCCGTCCAAATTGATATGTATTACAGCATCATTCCTCATGACAGGTATCGCATGCGGAGAGACCGCAGAGAAGTCGGGAACTCCCGTACAGGAAGATACGCTGGAAGCACATGAGGGAACACCCACGCTCCTGGACCTGGGGTCCCGGACATGTGTCCCCTGCCAGATGATGGAGGAGGAGCTTGCCCGTCTTGAAGAGATGACGGGGGACCGGCTGACGGTGACCTTCATCGATGTGAACCAGGACCAGAGTGCGGCTTCACGGTACGGTGTCAGGGTCATACCCACTCAGATCTTCCTGGCCCCTGACGGGACCGAACTGCATCGCCACGAGGGCTACATCAGTGTAGAGCAGATGCTGGAGCAATGGACGGACCTTGGCTACGACCTTTACGAAGCATCAGAGTCCAGCGATGCTCCGTGATATCTTCATAGCCCTTACGGAGCTTCTTTACGCTGCTCCGGTGCTTGCACTGGCAGCTGCACTGGCGTGGGGCGTACTCTCGATTGTCCTGAGTCCCTGTCACCTGGTGAGCATCCCGCTGATAGTAGGCTACGTGGAGAAGCAATCAAAGTCAGCGGGTTCAAGCCCGATAGCCCTGTCAACTGTTTTCGCCGCAGGCATGATCATCTCAATCGCCCTGACCGGCCTTGTGACCGGTCTCCTTGGAAGGATAATCGGTGATATAGGCACTGTGGGATACATCTTACTGTCCTTTGCCGTGGTGTATGCGGGGCTCTCCATACCGGGATGGGTTCCCCTGCCTCTCAGCGGTGCCGATACAGGGAAACACGCCGGCAGTGTGGGAGCATCCCGATGGGGTGGTTTTCTTCTCGGGCTGATATTCGGGGCTGCACTGGGGCCGTGCACTTTCGCATTCATGGCACCGGTTCTCGGGCTCATCCTGGCGATATCCTCCGAAAGGCTCCTGCTGGCCATCGGACTTGGCCTTGCCTTCGCAGCCGGGCACGGCGGAGTAGTGGTCCTGGCGGGTTCGCAGACGGAGAGGATCGAGAGACTGGCGGGATGGTCCGGCAGAAGCAGGTCGGCATCGATCATTAAGTGCATCAGCGGCGTGCTGGTGGTGGCAGGTGGTGTATATCTTTTCCTGAAGGCTTTGAATGTAACCTGATGGCAGCTGAAAGAAGGAGGATGTGACATGAAGCTCCAGGTCCTGGGCATGGGATGCCCAAAATGTAAAAAGCTTTACGAAGCGGTGGAGAAGGCGATAGAAGAGCTCGGACTGGATGATGTCCAGCTGGAGAAGGTGGATAAGCTCTCCGAAATATCCGCAATGGGAGTGATGATGACACCTGCCCTGGCAATAGACGGCGAGGTGTCCGTTGCAGGGAGGGTTCCCTCCGTTGAAGAAATAAAGGGCCTGATCCAGGAACGCTGACGGAAGAAAGGAATGTTCAATGGCTGCCAAGGCCTGCATCGACAAGACACCTGGCGGACTGGGTTTCTTTGAACGCTGGCTGACCCTCTGGGTCATCCTCTGCATAGCCGCCGGTATACTGCTGGGTAAACTGGCCCCGAACATCGCGGCTTCACTGGATGGTCTTTCCATAATGTCCGGCGGTGCTCCCGTGATCTCAATACCCATAGCCGTCTGCCTGTTCTTCATGATGTACCCCATCATGGTGAAGATAGATTTCGGGGAGGTCCTCAAGGCCGGTCGCAATATGAAACCGGTGGGTCTCACCCTCTTCATCAACTGGATGGTGAAGCCCTTCACCATGCTGGGCATCTCCCTGCTCTTCCTGGGTGTCCTGTTCAGGGGCTTCATAGGCAACGAAGCCGTGGACCTCGTCAAACTGCCCACAGGGCTGGATCTCTCCGTGGGAGCTGTTCACGGTATCGGTACAGTGGTGCTGGAGAATGGCGTGAAAATGCTGCAGATACCCCTCTGGCGCTCCTTCCTGGCCGGCTGCATACTGCTCGGAATAGCTCCATGCACAGCAATGGTACTCGTATGGGGTTTCCTTGCAAAGGGCAACGACGGGCACACCCTGGTCATGGTTGCCATCAACTCACTGACAATGCTGTTCCTTTACGGTCCCCTGGGCGGGTTCCTCCTTGGAGTGGGGAGACTCCCGATCCCTTGGCAGGCCCTTCTAATGTCCATCGGTATATATGTGGCCCTTCCCCTGGCTGCCGGATACCTGTCGCGGAGACTCATCATTCAGGTATGGGGCAGGGAGTGGTTCGAGAGAAAATTTCTCCACCTCCTGACGCCTGTCACCATCACTGCCCTGCTGATCACCCTTGTTCTGCTGTTCTCCTTCAAGGGGGAAGTGATCCTGGCCAGACCCCTCACTATCCTATGGATAGCCATACCGCTCTTCATCCAGACCAACCTGATATTCTGGCTTGGCTACTGGCTGGCAAAAAAACTGAGACTCACCTACGAGGATGCGGCGCCTTCGGCCATGATAGGGGCATCCAACCACTTCGAGGTGGCTATAGCCACAGCTGTGATGCTCTTCGGCCTATCCTCGGGCGCTGCGCTTGCCACGGTGGTGGGAGTGCTGATAGAAGTTCCGGTTATGTTGATGCTTGTGCGCATCTGCCTGAAAACCAGACACTGGTTCTGGGACCGGAAGGAGGCTGTCATCCAGGGAGAGTAGGTTGCCGAGCGATTGTGTCCAGTTGACATAACGCATATATTCCACCTTCATCAGTGGTCAATACAAAGAACCATCATGAAGGGAAGGTAATGAATGAGGAGCCTATCAGCATTGCTGCTTCTTGTGTGCGGTTTCACCTTTGCATCGGACCTCTCCGGAGTTGTCACCATCTTCCATGCCGGGAGCCTGTCGGTTCCATTGGAGATCATCGAAGAGCAGTTCGAGTCAATGCATCCCGGTGTTGATGTCCAGAGAGAATCAGCGGGAAGCGTGGCCTGCGCCAGGAAGATAACCGAACTGGGCAGGGAGGATTGCGATATCATGGCTTCCGCCGATTACACCGTGATCGACGACATGCTTATACCGGATCACACTGAGTGGAACGCCATCTTCGCCACCAACAGGATGGTCATAGCCTATACCCCTGGAAGCAGGCATGCGGACGAGATAAACTCCGACAACTGGGTTCAAATACTCGGCATGGAGGATGTGGAGTGGGGTCATTCGGATCCCGATGCGGATCCCTGCGGTTACAGGACCCTGCTTGTGCTGCAGCTGGCTGAGGAGTATTACGGCGTACCGGGCCTCAACGAGACTCTCCTGGCCAACAGGGACGAGAGGAACATACGCCCGCGCTCTGTGGAACTGATATCACTCCTCGAGAGCGGACACCTGGATTACGCCTTCGAGTACCTGTCCGTGGCGGTCCAGCATGATCTCCAGTATATCGACCTGCCTGACGAGATCAATCTGGGGGACCCCGACAAGGCTGATATTTATGCCATGGCATCCACTGTGATAGCCGGCAG
>CAZXEF010000052.1:0-16183 GCA_964639605.1 uncultured bacterium
CGTTGTACTTCTCGTATTCCAGGCTGTATCCTGCGGAGAACTTCAGATGCTCGGTGAGTTCCCGCGCGAAGGTGGATGTAAGCGAATAGCTCCTCTGCCGGACGCCGGGGGTGAAGAAATAGAGGTAACCCAGTTTCAGCTGCCATTGCCACCTCGAGGAGAACAGCCAGGGTTCCTCGTATGTTATCTCAGGCTCAATCTGGCGGCCTTCACGCGAGCCGATATACTCCAGCATGTAGATCCCGAACGTAAGCCGCTGGTTGTTGCCCATTATGTTGGGGTGGAGCCATGTGGCGCTCCCGAAAACGGCTGAGGGGGATACGTATCCGGTCCCGAGGTCGATCCGTCTGTACTCGCTCTCCGTAACGGATATGGAAAGGTCCACCAGGCTGCTGTCATCCTCATGAGGAGAATAGTTGAACCTTACATCCTGAAAGAGCCCGAGCCCGTAGATGTTGGTAACCGACTGCCTGAGCAGTTCCATGTTCAGTGAGTCACCTGACTGGATCAGGAGTTCCCTGGTCACCACTTTGCTTCTCACTGTGGCAAGACCGCTGACCGAGACGGAACCCAGGAAGGCCTGCCCGTTCTCCTCCAGTTCGCACAGCAGAGCCCTGTGACCCGAACCGCCCAGTGTATCGCTCAGGTCCAGGAGACTGAGATTCATGCCCGTGTATATGTAGCCCCTCACATTGTACAGCTTCAGGACCGAATTCCTGAAGTTGAAGGTATCCGCCGGGGTTATCGGCTCCCCCGGCGCACCCGGGTAAAGCGTGGCGAGGGAATCCGCCGGGTATACCGTCGCACCATCGAAGACAAGGCCGGAGAGCAGGCTCCTGACCCCAGGCTGCACCGTCAACCTCACAATATTGATCTCGTCGTCCCAAAGGGGCCATTGCACTGTGACCCTGGCTTCAAGATAGCCGAGATTATTGAGGTTGATTACTATGCCGTCGTGAACCTGGACCGGGGTGATCCGAAGCAGTGAGGCTCCCCTTGAGAGACCGGTTCCTTCAAGGAGCTTGTTCTCCGACAGCGGAAGGTCGCCGGTCACATGAACGGAATCCACCCTTGGTTCGGTTACCTCGGCCACCGCCAGCGCAGGCAGCAGAAGAACCAGGAAAGGAAGCGCTTTCAAGACAGAGTTCCTTACCGTGACGGCTATCCTGTTTCCTTTCAGCTTTGACCTGCGGATGGAAAATACCCTGCAGCAAACCTCTTCGATACAAGGTACTCGAAAATATACAGGTTGACAAGTATAGTTGCTATTATCCAGGGGAAACAAATACTGGATCACATTCCCCCTGGCTGGAACGGAGTGATTGCCCGGGATGGAAATGACATGACCGGAAACATCCTTCTCCTGGCAGGGGGAACGGATCCCAGCGGAGGCGCCGGGCTGTCGGCGGACATCAAGACCGCTGCTGCGATGGGCATATACGGATGTCCCGTGGTCTCCGCCGTAACCGTTCAGGACAGCGGCCGCGTCACAGCCTGGACATCGATGGAGCCATCTCTATTCAGGGCTCAGCTTCGGTCCGTCCTGGAGGACGGTCCGGTGTCCGGCATCAAGTCGGGGATGATAGGCAGCGCTGAGAACGGGATCGCCCTGGCAGACTTCATAGAGGAAGGACTCCGCTCTATCCCCTACGTTCTGGATCCGGTGACGGTCGCCGGCGGCGGGACCCCGCTTCTGGAAAGTGATGCCATAGAAGTCATCATCAGGCGCCTGCTGCCCCTCAGCACCCTGGTGACACCGAACATCGATGAAGCCCGTCTCCTCTCCGGCATGGAACGCATCGACAGCATCGACTCCATGGCAGGAGCCGGGAGAGCCATCCTGGACATGGGAGCGGAAGCGGTCCTTGTTAAGGGCGGACATCTCGAAGGCGAACCCTCTGATGTCCTGGTCACTGCAAAGGGGATACGCGTGTACCATGGGGCGAGGGTGACCGAGGAGAACGTTCACGGTACAGGATGCTCTCTGGCCAGTGCATGCGCCTCACTTCTGATAGCCGGCTTCCCCCTGGAAGAGGCGGTCCTGGGAGCCAGGAACTTCGTGGCGAGGATCATTTCCAGGAGGATGAAAAGGCTGCACGGGAATCTTCCCGGACACTTCCCGGGGGCGGCGCCACTGCCGTCAGAGCCCGACGGAGGTTTTTTCTACCTTCCTCCGGCCTACTGCGCGATGTGCGGAGAGGCCATGACAAGGACGCCGGGGGAAGAAGGGCACCTGCACTGCTGCAGGTGCGGCTTGATCCACTACCGGAATCCACTGCCGGCGGTTGCTCTGCTGGTGAGGGACGGGGACCGGATACTCCTGGTGAGGAGGGCGGTGGCTCCGGCGAAGGGCATGCTGTGCCTCCCCGGCGGATTCATGGAGCTGGGGGAAACGCCGGGCGAGTGCGGAAGGCGGGAACTCCTGGAGGAGACAGGTCTGATCGCCGAGGAGATCAGGCTGCTGGACCTGGAGACCGATTCCACTGTATACGGCGGCATACTCCTGGTAGCCCTGGAGGTCCTGCGATGGTCGGGTGATCCAGAGCCCGGTGATGATGCTTCGGAGCTTGTATGGTGCAGGCTGGCGGAAGTTCCGGGGCTGGCCTTCAGGGCTCATGAAAGGCTGTTGCGGGTACTGGCCGGGGGCAGGGCATGTCTTGAGGGAACGGACAACTTCGAAGAGAGGATCTGACATGGCAATGGTTCAATGTGCCTGGTGCGGTGGAAAGGGAATCGACGACAGTAAGCTGAACTCACCGTGCAATGTCTGCGGCGGGGATGGATTCGTAAGTGTCCCCGACCCTCCCACGAGATGCGGCAGATGCGGGGGTACCGGCAAGGTGAAGGATAGTAACAGCCATCGGGACGAAAAGTGCTCCGGATGCGAAGGATCGGGGTGGGCTTCCTGACAGTTCGAACCTGAAGAGCGACTTCAGGTTCGATCCCGGGTATCAGACAAGAGCCCCAAGAGTCTCCTCCAGGGCTTCCCTGTCCTGCGTCCCGTAGACCTTCACTCCTTCAAGTCTTTTCATGAGCCCCTGAAGGACCTGTCCAGGCCCCACTTCCACGAAGGTGTTGAATCCGCTGTTCTGAAGCTTCCTGATGGAAGCCGCCCAGAGTACGGGAGAGGTGACCTGTTCCTTGAGCAATCTCTTCGCCTCGTCCCCGCTTCGGATGAGGTCAGCCGTGACATTGGACACTACAGGCATTTCCGGTTCATAGAAGCCTGCATCGTCAAGTGCACTCTCCAGGCCGTTGGCGGCATCCTTCATCAGGGGTGAATGCCAGGCTCCCGATACATCGAGGGGAATTACCTTCCTGGCACCCTTGTCCTTGCACAGCTGTCTCGCTTTGTTCAGGGCAATCCTGGCGCCGGAGATCACCACCTGGCCCTCGGAGTTCACGTTCGCTATTCCCACCGGTCCAATGGAGGAGGCTTCCGCGACACACTCCCTGGCGTTCTCCAGGCTGATACCGATCAGGGCCAGCATCCCCCCCGGATGCCTGTCGGCGCACTCCTGCATCAGTTCGCCTCTTATCCTGGTGAGCTTGGCCGCTATCTCGGGAAGCAGCACTCCCGCAGTGACCAGGGCCGAGTACTCGCCCAGGCTGTGCCCGGCGGTTCCCTCCGGCTTCACTCCCGCCGCCACCAGAACGTTCATGGTGGCCAGGCTTACCATGGTGATGGCAGGCTGGACATTGTCCGTCCTGGTGAGTGTCTCGGCAGGACCTCTGGAGATGATTTCGCTGAGCTTATGGACGCCTGTCATATTATCTATACGTTCGAGGAAATCCACTGCATCAGGATAATCCCAGAGGAACTTGTCCATGCCCACACTCTGTGAAGCCTGACCGGGGAACAGAAACGCTAATCTTCCCATCGAATCCTCCTATGGTGGCGGAAATACAACCACCGAAATTCTAAATAAGTCCATCGGGAAAACGCAACCCCCTGACGAAGCTATTCACCCACCCTCGGCAGCCGTCCCAGAAGGACCAGCAGGCGTGCCTCGGCTACGAGGCTCGAGACCCTGGACGATTCAACGGCAGCTTCAGCCGAGGCCACCCTGGACTGGGCATCGAGAAGGTCCAGCAGAGAAATGCTTCCCAGGTCGTAGCTCATCATGGACAGCCTCAGCTGCTCCTTTGCCTGGTTCAGCACCTGAAGGGACAGTTCCCAGCTCCTGATCGAGTTTATAAGATCATTGCGCGCGGTTATCACCGAGCTGCTTACCGTGTTGAGAAGCGATTCGTGGGAAGCCTGCTGCCTGAGCATGGAAGCCCTTGCGGACTGGATCATGCCCTCCCTGTTGAAACCGTCGAACAGAGTCCACTGGAGAGAGAGTGAGACCTGCCAGCTGTCACGGTCCGAGAAATCCTCAAAATCAAGCTCGTCGTTGCTCCAGCTCCAGCTACCCCCGGCGTTCAGGGAAGGCCAGTAAGAGCGCCGGTTTGCCTGGTAGTTGTATTCCGATGCCGCAAGCCGCTTCTCTGACGCAGCTAAGGAATTGTTGCCGGACAGGTCCAGGTCGTAGTTCATAGCAGTGTTCAGGTCTACCGGTTGCAGGACGGCGTCCAGGTTGACCCTGTAATCGGAACCGATGACGCCGGCGACCCTGTACAGGCTGATATACGCGTTGGATACCGCCTGCTCCCTCTGAAGGACGGACAGGCTGTCAGTGCTCTGCTGCACCTCCGCCTGTATCAGCTCGAGATTGGTGGCCCCTCCTATCCTGTAGAGGGCCGATGTCCTGCTTAGCTGCTCCGTGCTTCGCTCCAGTGCTCTCCTGGACGATTCGAGAAGACCCATGGACTCAACGACTCCGTAATAGGACTCGATCACGTCCATGGTCAGGTCCAGCTGCGCCTGGTCGTAGTCGAACCTCGAAGCCTCCAGCGAGCGCCTGCTGCTGGAAAGCCGGAGCCAGCTGCCGCCTCCGGAGGCCAGTATCTCCTGGGAGACGATGGCGGACATCGACCAGGTGGAGTTGTCCGTATCGGTATAGCCTCCGGACATGTCCGGCACGGAACTCCACGAGTGCCTGGCGGACGAGCTGAAGCTGAGAGTAGGCCACCGGAAGGACCCTGTGGCCCTGAGGGAAGCTTCCGAGGACATCAGGTCGGCGGAAGAGATGTCCATCTGGGGTGAATTATCCATGGCCAGGTTCACCCAGCCGGCCAGGTCCAGGGAGAGGGAGTCGGCCTGAACCGTCAGAGCAGCCGCCGCGAAGGGCAGCAGAACAGCTGTCATCCTCATAAGATAAGCTCCGTTTCCATCATGCCGCCGGGGCGAACATGACCGGCAGCGAAATGAGCAGTATTCCAAGAATATATACGGAGAACGCAAGCCTGATCCCCCAGGACATGTTCCTGTCCAGCATGGCCGAGAGCCCGGTGCCCCACAACATGAGGCACGCAAGTGAGGGAATGTCCACGCTCTCTAGGAACCTGAACAGGAAGACGTGGATCCTTGACGGATCCAAGGTGTCCACCTGTACGAATATCGACAGGTTCAGCCGGGTGGCCGGGGAGATCTCCATAACTGTCACCAGCAACGTCAGGACTGCGACGATGAGCATGTAGGCGGACTGGGACAGGATCGAGGACGTCAGGTAATCGGTCAGCCTGCCCACCTTCCTGCCCTCCACAGCGTAGACCACGCCGAAGGCTGTAAGGGCTGCCAGCAGACCGATGACGCCCCGTTCCACCAGCCTGGCCATGGGAAGGTTCCCGGTCATCTCCCTGATCTCGACGAGTTCACCTGCCACGACACTGTCCGCAGCGGTCTGCGCCATGCCATCCTCGATAAGCTCCGGGACTCTCTCGGACCTCCACTGCAACTCGAACTCCTCCCAGTCCACAAGAAGGGCGGGGATGTAACCCGCTACTGAAATGACGAATACGGATGAGATGATGGCCAGTCCCGCAGCACGTGTGTCGAGAAGGAGCCGATATGCCCTGACCGGGTTCCAGAACTGGGTAAAGACTGCAAGAAGAGGTTCGACATTTCTTCCGCCGGCTTTCATCTGCTGCTTCTCTCCGCCATGGCTTCTCTGTAGACCTCCTCGTAGGTTCCGACCCTGCTGTCCCAAGAATTGTCGCGTTCCATGCACTTCTTCACCAGCCAGGCCCATCTGTTCCTTCTATTATACAAATCGACGGCCCGCCGGAAGGTTTTCAGAAGCTGATCAGGGTCGGGCTTGTGGAATACGAACCCGCAACCTCCCTGGTCTACGTCATCCACGGTATCCGCCAGCCCCCCGGTCCTTCGGACAAGTGGGACTGCCCCGTACCTCATACCTATCATCTGTGCAAGTCCGCACGGCTCGAACCTGCTTGGCATGACCAGAACGTCGCTGCCGGCGAAGATCTTCCTGGCCATGGTATCGTCGTACCTGATAATGGCCGAGATCCTTCCGGGATACTTCTTCTGAAGTCCCGCCAGGATCTTTTCGTAGGACCTCTCGCCTGTACCCAGGACCACGAAGCCCATTCCCTCACGGACCAGGACCTCCATCACCGGGAACAGGATGTCCAGACCCTTCTGCCCCGTGAGCCTGGAGACGACCCCGGCGACGATACCGCCCCCATCCTGGCCGGTGACTCTCAGAAGGTCTCTTCGGCACTCCTTCCTCCGGGAGATCGACCCGGCTGAATAGGAGGCCGCCAGAGCCGGATCGGAAGCCGGGTCCCAGTTCAGGCTGTCGATGCCGTTCACTATTCCTGAAAGCGCATTCGAACGCTGGACCAGCACACCCTCCAGCCCCTCACCGTACTCGGGGGTCCGTATCTCCCGGGCGTAAGTCCGGCTCACGGTGGTTATCCTGTCTGCGTATAGAATGCCGCCCTTGAGAAAGCTGAACGTCCCGTAGAATTCCAGCCCCTGCATCGTGAAGAGGGACAAGGGAAGGTGGGTGCTGCCGTAGTCATCGCGGGGGAAGTTGCCCTGGTAGTAGAGGTTGTGGATGGTGAGGACCACGGCGGGATGAATGCTGTTCCGGAGATAGACGGGGACCAGTCCGGTCTGCCAGTCATGGCAGTGGACCAGCTCCGGGGGCTGTGGCAGACTCTCGCACAGTGTGACCACGGCCCTGCAGAAGAAGGCGAACCTGGCTGCGTTGTCCGGATAGGCGCTTCCCGGATCAGGTCCGTAGATCCCTTTCCTGTCGAAGTGCTCGTCCCTGCTAACCAGATATACCGGGAAACCTCCCAGGGGATGGACCGTACGCGCCACACCGAATCGCTCACCTGCGAAGGTGGTGAAGCCGTGGCCCATCCACTCCAGGTTCTCCACTCCTCTTATGCATGCGTAGAAGGGCATGACTAGGCCCACCTGGTGACCCGACCGCGCCAGTGCGGCGGGCAGGGAGCCTGTGACCCCAGCCAGACCTCCGGTACTGGCGTAGGGGTAGGCTTCCGAAGCGGCAAAGAGTATCCTCATGTCCGCCTCCGCGCCTTCATCAGCTTCAGTATCACGAATGCACAGATGCAAAGTCCCAGCAGGACCCATATCCATATCTCGAACTTGCGCATGAAGACTTCAGCAGTGACCAGGTTGTGCCCGAACACCGACCCTGCAAGTGACAGAATCAGGTACCATGCCACTGCGCTGAAGGCGATGGGGAACACGGCGAGCGCAAATCTCATTCCGGAAGTACCCGCTATCAGTACAAGCAGTGACCGGAGACCCGGAACGAACCTGCTGGCTGCCAGGATCACCGGACCGTGCCCGGCCACCAGGTCCTTCGCCCTGTTGACCCTCTCCGGTTCAACCCTGCGCTTGAGCCAGCCGTCCACTATCATCCTGCCCGGCCTGTGCCCAAGATAGAAGAGGATGCAGCTGGCCAGGAAGCAGCCGGCAGCTCCATAGACGGCGGTAATGACAAGTGACAGTCCACCGGAAAGGGCCCATCCCGATATTACTATGAAGAGGATATCCCCGGGAATCGGAGGGAAAAGCGTCTCGATGAAGGCCAAAAGACCAAGGGCCGGGCCGGCCCAACCTCCGGGAGGATGTGTTGAAAGGTACTCCAGAACGTTCTCTATCAAAGGGGTCCGTCACTCCCCTGCCCATTGACGGGCAACACTGTTAATGACGGCGGCGGTCACGCATCCCAGGCCCCTGCCTCTGCCTATGTCCCCCAGCGTGTTGGTGGTGGTCCCCTTGATCCAGATCCTGTCAGGCGGGATACCGAGGATCCCGGCGATTCTATCCATCATCAATTCCCGCAGCTGAGATATTCGCGGGAAATCAGCTATGACCGTTATATCCAGCTGAGATACTTCCCATCCCTCAGCCCTCACCATCGATGCGACCCTTTTGAGGATGACGGCGCTGTCGGCATTCTCCCACTCACTATCCCCGGGAGGGAAATGGACCCCGATATCGCCAAGCCTGGAAGCCGACAGAAGGGCGTCGGCAACGGCATGCAGCACCGCGTCCCCGTCTGAATGGCCTTCCAGCCCCGACCCGCCCTCGATCCTGCAGCCCCCCAGCATGAGGGGGATACCTTCCCTGAAGGGATGAAAATCCAATCCTATGCCGGTCCTGCTTTCCATGCTGACCCTGGACAGGGACTGGAACAGGCTCAGGTCTTCAGGGTCCGTCAGCTTGATGTTCATGGGATCACCCCTCACCGCCAGGACGGTAATTCCCGCGGATTCCATGGCAGCGCTCTCATCCGTGACCTCTCCGGAACTCCGGAGAACACTGAGCAGCTGGTCCAGTCTGAATCCCTGGGGCGTCTGGCTGAGCACCAGCTCCTTCCTTGGAACTGTGGAAAGGACACTTGATGCATCCGATATCCTCTTGACGGTATCGCGCACCGGAACCACGGGAACCGCCGCCCCGGCACTGGAAACACCACGCATAACCCTTTCTATCAGGGCAGGAGTGACGAGGGGCCGTGCTGCGTCATGTATCAGAACATGGCTGGAACTCCTCAGGGCTTCCAGTCCGGCCATCACGGAATCCTGGCGCCTCGGACCTCCAGGGGTGATCCTGACCCGCTGGGGCGGTTTCCACCAGGGCTTCCAGTCCGTTTCATCGGGGGGCGTGACCACGATCAGCTCCGATACGGAACTCAAGCGCAGGAAGGCGTCTACAGACCAGTCCACAACGCTCTTTCCTGCAAGGGTGACGAACTGTTTGGGGATTCTTGATCCGAACCTCGAGCCGGACCCGGCTGCCACTATCACGGCACCCCAGTTATCACCTTTCATTTCCCGCCTGTCGTATGACATTCCCGGTCAGCTGCCGTTCCCGTTCCCCTCCTTGCGGAGCCTGGCGAACACCATTGTCCCGCCTGACGACCTGAACGTGGTATGTGCTTCCACATCGACGGTGCTGCCGATCATCTCCTCGGACTCCTCGACCACTATCATGGTCCCGTCCTCGGTGAAACCCACGGCCTGCTTGGCGTTCCTGCCCTTCCTCAGCAGACGCAGGGAAACTACCTCGCCCGGCAGTATCACAGGCCTTGCTGCGGGACCCACTTCGTCGAGGTTGATGACATGGTTGCCCTCTTTGATGGCAATGTCCAGCAGTTCATCATCGCTGCTGATAAGAGATGAACGCTCCTTGCGCAGGAACTCGAGCATGCGGAAACGCTCACGGTCAGGCTTGCCGAAATCACGAAGCTGGATCCCGCCGGAATTGCCGGCGGCCTCCTCCAGCCTCTCCAGTGTCTCCATGCCCCTTCTGCCCCTGCCTCTTTCTATGATGTCCTCGGAATCGATCATATCCTCAAGGCGGGTCTTGAGGGTCTGGGAGAGTATGAAAGGACCCCTGATGAGCCCGGCTATGACCATATCGGCCACTCTGCCGTCGACCATGGCCGAGATGTCCACCAGCAGAGGGGTCGCAGATGCGGTCTCGGTCTTCTCGGCACCGTCCATCAGCCCCAGTTTCTTACCCTTGGTGAAGGCAACATGAGCGAATACGTAGGAAAGTGCGAAGGGCACCATCACCAGCGGGGTGACTCCCGAACCGGATTCGGGCAGGTTTGCCAGCTTCAGGGCCAGCAGGACCAGTACCCCGGCCACGAGACCCACCACAGCGCCCACGATGGTATATATGAGCTCGTCAGCGGGGATCTTGACAAAAGCCATCTGCAGAATAACGGCCACCACTCCGATGCCGAGACCCGTGAGACCGAACCATGGGGAGGGCGAGAAACCTTCGAATGCGAATGTCCCCAGCAGGCCGAGAACAAGAATGAAAAGTACGCGTACTTCCCAGCCCGAAATTTTCATAACCAGTTTCCTCCTTTTTCCTTCTTTTCAGAGAGAAGGTTCTCAATCGAATCGTGCAAATTTACATAACCTTCAGCTCCGTCGCCGGATCTGTCAGCGTCATCGGCTGCTCCGGCAAGTACTGAAAATCCCAGGCTCAGAGATTCCCGAAGCCTGAGGTCGAAATGTGTCACCGGTCTGAGCTCGCCGCCAAGGCCTATCTCACTGCTCACTGCGACGCCTTCCCTGACCGGTTTCTCGAGTCTGCTGGAAGCCACGGCCAGACAGACTCCCAGATCAGCTCCGGGATCTGTCAGGCTGGCCCCTCCAGCCACGTTTACATATACATCCTGGTTGCCCAGGTCCATGCCGCACCTTTTCTCAAGGACCGCCAGCAGCATCGGGAGCCTGCGGGAGTCCATTCCGTTCACGCTTCTCTGAGGGTATCCGTACCTGGTAGTGCTTGTCAGGGCCTGCACCTCCACCAGGAATGGCCTGGTACCCTCCATGACCGCGGTTATGACCGTTCCGCTTCGACCCGCATTTTCCCTTCTGAGAAAGTAGGCGGAGACCTCGCTCACGCTCTTGAGGCCCTCGGATGTCATCTCGAAAACGCCCAGCTCGTTCGTGGAGCCGAAGCGGTTCTTTACCGCCCTCAGAAGCCTGTAGACCCTGTCGCCCTCACCCTCGAAGTATATGACGGAGTCGACCAGATGTTCCAGCACCTTGGGACCGGCCAGGGAGCCGGCCTTGGTCACATGCCCTACTATGAAAGCAGTGACCCCCCTGCCCTTGCACATCTTTATCAGCTCGGAAGTGCAATGCCTCACCTGCGATACGGAGCCGGGTGAAGAGGAGAGGTCCGGAGAGAAAAGGGTCTGTATGGAATCTACAACCAGGATTGAGCAGCCGGTCCTCTCCAGGCCTGACAGGACAGTGTCCAGATCGGTTGTGGCAAGCACGTTAACGGCTTCTCTCACAGAACCTGTCCTTCTGGCCCTTCCGGCTACCTGCTCAGGCGATTCCTCGCCGGTTGCGTAGAGTATGCTCTCGCCCAGGTCCGCCAGCCTGGCCGAGAGCTGCAGCATCAGGGTGCTCTTTCCTATTCCAGGCTCACCACCGATGAGGTTCACCGATCCCTTGAGCACTCCTCCGCCCATGACCCTGTCCAGTTCCTGTATCCCGGAGCTGACTCTCTCCCCCGCCACCTGGGGGATCCTGTCCAGTTGCACGGGTGACGGTATCTCCAGAGGGGAATCCTTGCGCAGACCCACCGGGGACCTGGAGACCACTTCCTCCACCATGGTGTTCCAAGCTCCGCAGTGGGGGCACTTCCCGGACCATCCGGCGGCGTCGCCGCCGCACTCGCTGCAGAAGAATACGGTCCTCTTCCTTGCCAAGCTATACCCTACAGCTCATCTTCTTCGGGCTCATCCGGGAAGAACCTGGTGATGTCAGCCCTGAACTTCAGCCTGATGGTGCCCAGCGGACCGTTCCTCTGCTTGCCTATCTTCAGTATTGTGTCTCGGTTCCAGTAATCGATCCCACCACCCATTTCATCTTCGGTCTCATCGTGGAACTGCGGCTGGTGCAGGAACATCACCAGGTCGGCATCCTGCTCTATGGCCCCGCTCTCCCTGAGGTCGCTGAGCTGAGGGGGACCGCTTCTCCTTGTGGCCATCCTGCTAAGCTGCGAGAGGGCCATTACAGGCAGCCCCATCTCCTTGGCCAGAGCCTTCAGGTCGCCCGAGATCCGGGCAATCTCCTGCTGTCTGTTCTCCGCCTTGCCTTCTCCCCGCATCAGCTGAAGGTAATCCACGAAAACCATGCAGAGGTCCTCCCTGCGCTTGAGGCTTCGCACCTTGGCCCTGACCTCCATGGATCCGATACCGGCCTTGTCGTCGATGAAGATCTTCATCCTCTGAAGCCGGTCTGCTGCTTCCTGCAGGTCGTACATGTACTTCTGGGCCAGAGTGCCCTCTATGATGGGCTTCGTACCGATGTGGGCGTCGGAACAAAGCATCCTTGTAGTAAGCTTCTCACCTGACATCTCCAGGCTGAAGATCGCCACCGCCCTGTCGGTCTCCCTGGCTATGTGTGCGGCCATGTTGAGGGCCATGCTGGTCTTGCCCACTCCCGGCCTGGCAGCCAGGATGATCAGCTCGCCGGGATGGAAGCCTGTGGTCATCTTATCCAGGGCGGTAAATCCGGTTGGGATACCCGTAACGTATCCCTTTGTGTTCCTCAGGTTCTCCAGTTCCTCAATGGCTCTGGACACAAGCTGCGATATCGGCCTGAATTCCCCTGAGGACCTTGACTCGGTTATTGCCATGACCCTGCTGGCCGCGGAGTCCAGGATCACCTGCACCTCGTCCGTGCCTTCCAGCACCTCGTTGATGTTCTCCCTGCTCACTGTCAGGAGCTGCCTGAGCATGGATTTGTCCCTGATTATGCGGACGTACTCCAGCACGTTGGAAAGAAGGGGTATGTCATCGGTGAGTGAGGCCAGGTAGTCCACACCTCCGGCCTCGTCCAGCTGCTTTTTCCGTGATAGCTCCTCGGCTACCGTAACCATGTCTATCACGCTGTTCCTGGAATCAAGCTCCCGGCAGGCCTGGAATATCATTCTGTGCTTCCTGTCGAAGAAATCCAGTGTGTTCAACGCATCGAGGGATTCCACCGCAAGCTCCTGATCCAGAAGCATGGCTCCGAGAACGCTTTTCTCAGCGTCCTGGCTGTGGGGCGGTCTGTGACCGGTCTCTTCGGCCATCAGACCCCGCACCCTTCCCTTGGAAGGCCAAGCTCGTCGAGGAGAACCTTCAGCATTTTCATGTCCTCCCACACCGGTCGCTTCAGTGCCTGGGTCCTGAGGAGAGCCGCCGGATGGTAAGTGGGAAGAACGGGAATATCCCCGTACCTGTGGATGGAGCCCCTGAGCTTGCCGATACCCTCGGCGCTTCCGGTCATGGTCCTGCTGGCCGGTGCTCCGAGTGCTACTATTACGCCTGGTTCCATTATTCTTATCTGCTCCTCCAGGATCCACCAGCAGGCGGCAGCCTCATCACCTGAAGGGGTCCTGTTGCCCGGGGGTCTGCATTTCACGATGTTGGTAATGTAGACCTTGTCCCGGTCAAGGTCTATGGAGGCAAGTATCCTGTCCAGCAGCTGACCCGCCTTTCCGACGAAGGGTTTTCCCTGAAGGTCCTCGTTCGCTCCCGGACCCTCGCCGATGAAGAGGATCCCGGCCGATGGATTGCCGTCACCGAATACTATGCTGTTCCTCTCCTCGCACAGCCTGCAGCCCCGGCAGTCACCGACCCTCTCCACAAGGGATGCGAGTCTGGATGTCACATCGTATGGAGACGGCTCCCTGCTGACGGACCCGGTGTCTTCGTCTCCGGAGGTCCTGTCTCCATTGAGTTCCTGTATCCACTCGGGGAGCACGAACAGTTCATCGATCCCGAAGCTGGCCAAGGAATTCCAGAAGGGGTCTGACCTGCCGCCGGGTCCGCTGCTCTTCCTGCCTTCACCCATCTCGTACCGGACCCTCCTTCAGGTACCTTCCCATGGCCGCCGCCAGCAGCTGGGCAATATACCTCTTTGAGGCCTGCCTGACCTCAATGGATCGGCCGTCACTGAACAGAAGCTCCCCCTGGTTCGCATCGCTCTCCATGCCTGAGCCCGGGGCATCCCCCGGATTGAGGAAGATGGCAGCGGCTCCCTTTTTCTCCAGCTTGGCCCGTGCACTTTCCCTGCCCCCCGGGCCGAATTCCAGTGCGAAGGCCAGCACCGGGCACATGTCCGGCACCATGCCGGAAAGCGTTTCCAGAATGTCCGGGGTCGGTTCCAATTCAAGGTCCAGCGTCCCGGAACGTTCTATTTTCCCTTCCACGAAAGCAGCAGGTCTGAAATCAGCAACCGCGGCGGCCATCACCAGCAGGTCAGCGCCGGGCAGTCTCTTCAGCAGGACTTCCAGCATCTCCTGCGCCGTCTCCACCCTCACGGTCTCCACACCTGCGGGGCTGGGACCGCAAACGGGTCCGGTAACGTGCAGGACCCTGGCTCCAGAATCATGGAATGCCTGCGCCAGGCTCTTCCCCATGAGGCCGCTTGACCTGTTGGATACGAACCTGACACGGTCGATGGGCTCCCTGGTCGGACCGGATGTTACCACGACCGCTCTTCCCCTCCAGTGATCCAGACCCCTGAAGCTCTCCTGCGCCAGCTTGATGGCCTCCCCGGGAAAGGCCATGTTGTCCAGCCTCAGTCCCTCGCCCCTGAAGATGGATTCCACCTGGATCCTTGATCTGTCAAGGTCATCGTTCCGGATGAAGTAATCGAAGGAGCCTATCCAGCCCGTCTCCCGGACAGCTGCGGCCATTCTCCTCTCCACGACCCCAGGGTCGTCGGTGTTCCTTGAGCTGAGCCTGTTCCGGAGAACCCCGGGATCGGGTGGAAGGATGAAGATCAGGACCGAGGATGGAAAAGACTTCTTCACCTGGAGGGCGCCCTGCACATCTATGTCCAGGATGACGCTTCTTCCAGCTCCCACTTCGTCCATCACCCATTGACGGCTGGTGCCGTAGAGGTGTCCATGAACCTCTGCATGCTCAAGAAAGAAACCGTCTTCGATCCTGTCCAGGAATTCCCGCCTGTCCAGGAAGAGGTAATCCGCACCGTCCCTTTCGGAGCCCCTGGGCGACCGTGTGGTGGCGGACACAGAGAAGACCGCGTCGGAAAAGGTATCCACCAGATGGTGGGCCAGGGTCGTCTTTCCGGCGCCGGAGGGACCGGCAAGGACGTAGAGCAGTCCAGGTGATCTACTCAACGTTGGCTGCCTGTTCCTTGAGCGAGGCCAGGACACTCTTCATTTCGACTACGTCCACCGCGAGTCTGGAATCATCCACCTTTGCGCCCATGGTGTTCAGTTCCCTGTGCATCTCCTGCAGTATGAAATCAAGCCGTCTGCCCACCGGTTTCTCCGGTTCGGAGATCGTCTCCAGGGCATGGTCGATATGGCTCAGGAGTCGCTGGACCTCCTCCGAGACATCGCTGCGGTCGGCCATCATGGCCAGCTCCTGCATCATCCTGTCCCGGTCGAGCTCCAGGTCCCGGGTCAGCTCCTCCGCCCTTTCCCGAAGCCTCTGAAACCGTTCCTTCACAGACGCTTTCTGAAGATCTATCACCGGCTTCGCAAGTTCCATGATGGAACGGAGCCCCCGGTCGAAGAACACGGTGAGACCCCGCCCCTCTCTGGTCCGGCTCTCCTCCAGCTGTTCAAGGGCTGATTCCACTGATGATGCCATGATACAGCGGAGCTCATCCCGGTCAATGTTCGAGGTATCAGCCCTCTCCATGACTCCGGGAAGGCCCAGGAAGATGGATACGGGTATGTCGCCCTCGGCCCCCAGCTCATTCCTGAGACGATCGGCGGCGGCGAGGTAGGCCCAGGCGGCATCCGTGTTCAGGGAAAGGCAGCTTCCGTGGTCCCCGACGGCTTCAAGGCGTGCCTCTATCCTGATCCTCCCTCGGCTTAACCGCTCCTGTACGGCCTTTACTATTCCGGGTTCCATCTCGGATACCGGATCGGGAAGGCTGACGGACAGGCTCAGGTTCCTGTGATTCACCGATCTCACCTCGATGGTGAGCATGAAGCCGGCCCCCCTGCCGGAAGCGCGACCGAAACCGGTCATTGATTTCATCGGGTCCCTCCCGCGTGAGGCTATTCAGACGGCACGGTACAGTACGAAGTATATTAAACATAATTGATCCTGTTCACCAGTAGCCCGGGTCTTACCGTCAGCCCTGCGAAAGGGGTATCCAGTGGAAGGTGTCTATCTGAGCGCGCTTTTACCGCTCCTGGAGGACTTCATCGCAGGAGGGGAATGCCTCAGGGTAGGTCAGCCTGTCAAGGATGGCCTTGGGCTGGTCTTCAGCAAGGGAATGCTTG
>CAZXEF010000053.1:0-11561 GCA_964639605.1 uncultured bacterium
TATGTCCCTTACATCTTCCCTGACCTGGTCCATCTGATCCATGCTCTCCTCTAGGTCCCTTACGGTGAGGGTCGGGGAAGTGAATATGTCCATGAAGGTCTCACGATCTTCCACGGGCCGGGCCGATTCCAGTATGGCCTCGACCTGCTCCCTGGCGTCCTCCACTATGGACCTTATCTCCTCCTGCTGCTCCTCCGTGAGGTCCAGCTCCCTGAACATCATCCTGAACTGAGCGAGGCGCTCCATGCCGAAGCCGGCCAGCTGCCCCCCGCCGGGACCCATCATCGGTCCTCCGGATTGCCCGCCCCAGCCTCCCGGACCCTGCGCAAGAAGGGCGCCTGCCGTCAGTATCATCAACACCGCGGCTGTTACCATTGCTTTTCCTGTTTTTGACATTCTCTGCCTTCCTTTCAAGCTACGACCGAAGCGCCAGGATCCCCCAGGCGCCCGAGTCGTAATCGTCCTCTTCCTGATCCAGCATAGTATCCGCGTCCAGAACGTCCACCGCAACGAACCAGTGGTCGGATGTCCCCTCCACGTACCATTCGTAGCTGAACACTCCGTCCCCCGCAGCAATGTCTCCCCAGAGACCCTCGTCGTTCATCCAGTGCCTGGGCCATGCCGGGCACGGACCGTGCACGTAGACGTAATACGGGGGTTCGTAGACGGGATTCGTGTGCAGCACTTCCGCCTCGACCCTCACCTGCGTCCCGGGCTCGAGCACCGGGAGACCGTCCTTTACATTGTAAAAGGTGTCGGGCGACCGGCACTCCCACAGGAGCTCGTCCCCGGCGTACAGAGCCATCGACTGCACGTACACCTGCTGCTCGAGACCGGAGTTCAGCGAAAACACCGCCGGGGTGATATGGGTCACTTCCCAGCCCCCGTGAGGATCGGTCTCCTCTCCCGTCCTCTGGAGTATGACCCTCCTGCAGCGAATGTCAGAGACGGGTTTTACTCCCGGGTTGAGGACTCCGTCATGGGTCACGTCTATGTTGAAAGCGGCTTCCAGCGTCCTGATGACGGTGACGGTGCATACCCCGGCGGCGGGGTCGTTTTCGAATATGAACTCCATGGGTTCCTCGCTGGTAAGACTCCTCCACCAGTGCTCGGGGAATTCCGCGTCCTTGCCGCCTCCCCTCTCCCCCTGGCCATCGAGGGGCGTCATCGCGACCGATCCGCTGCTCTGCAGCAGGTCCCGGATGTTCTCCGAGTCCGACAGTACGGTCTCAGGGTCCTGCACGCACCCCATCGTCATCAGAGTCATGAATGCAGCCGCCGTGATCAGCTTGCCCATTGTCTTCCTCCCTTCACGGATTTTCCTTCGGGAATATCCTGAAGAGGGAATGCGAACAGGTTATTTGTTTTCGGTAACAGAATGTAACAGAAAAGGGGCCGCTGGATGCGGCCCCTTCTGACTGACCGTTGTCTGTTACCTGAAGCTGAACTCGGCTCCCAGTCCGCAGTACCATACGGACTTGCTGTAAGTGTTGTTCTGGTAGATGCCGGAACCGGTTCCGTCTTCGTAGAAGTTCCCTCCGCCGGCCAGGGTGAGAGCGAAATCGTCGTTCACCGCATAGCGGAGTCCCCCGCCGATGGCGTTGTAGCTGAGGTTGTACTCCAGGTCGCTGAAAGTCTCCTCGCTGCCGCCAAGGTCGCTGCGGAGGTATGCCAGTCCGCCAAGCAGCCTTGGGGATATCTGGTAGTCGAAGCCTATGCCGATATCCAGCCCGTTTTCGTAGTCATCGTCCAGGCCGTCATTATTCCCCTGGTCCGCCGCCTCCACCAAATAGTAGTTGAACGTGGTGCTGAGCTTGAATTGCGGCGAGAACCTGTAGGACACTCCTCCGGCGATGATAGCGGGAAGGTCCCTTCTCTGCTTGTAGCCGTCGGTGAAGCTGGAATCCGGAAGAGCCGCCACCTCCCAGCTGTTCTCGTTGACCGTTGTCTCGAACTCCAGCTCCGTGGCGGTCTCGTACCTGATAGCCACGTTCAGGTCCGGGGTGGGCATTATATCGAAGCTTATCACGCCGCCGAAACCGCTGGCCGACTTCTCCACGTCAATTACCCTGCTGGCGGTGCCGACGGGTATTATGGATCCCATGGAGTCCGGTCCGAAGATCGTGAAGTCCGCCATTCCGTCGTAGCTCCTCTTGGCGTTGATGTAGCGGCCCGCAAGCCCGATGGAGAAGATATCGGTGGCTGCATATGAAGCTCCGAAGGTTCCCGCCAGGTACTGGGACGAAGCCCTGATGCTTCCCTGGTCCATGAGGGCGAAGTAGTAGGGGCTCATATGTACCGCCTGCTGGAAGCCCGTCTCGATCAGGGGCATGGCGTATATGCCGTCCTTGTAGTCGAGGGAGCCGCCCCCGGCGGGAACGGTGAATGCACCGAATACGGCCCACTGCCCCGTCCTGTATACCGTGTAGAGGTCCGGCAGGAACAGCGTGGGCTCTGTGGATTCGTAGGTTTCGGTGGTGGTGGTGTCCCAGAAAGGGACCGCCTCAATGGTGTAATCCTTGAGGAGGAACTGGTTTCCCAGGCTGATATGGAAACCCTCGTCCATGAAGACAAGCCCCGCAGGGTTGTAGGTTACCAGGTCAGCGCCCTCTGTGGCCGGATTGCGTGCGAAGTTCCTGAAATAGTTGACACTCCTGTTGGTCAGGTAGTCTATGTTGCTCCCATAGACCAGCCCGGCGAACAGCGTCGCCAGAAGCAGCACAGCGAGAATCCTCATATGTCCTCCCTCGTATGTTGTGGATTATCGAGTCAATTATTCAAAGCGCAGCACCATGTGTCCAGTTTGGTTGACAATGCCCGGGAATGTTCGGACGAGCCAATGAAGTGATCATATGTCGCTTCATGTTTACATGGGTCTCCGAAGGGGGAAGCATCCTGCCGGCTGCCCTGTCCCTCTACTGAAGGTCGGCCTCTGACTTTTGACAGGAACTGACCGCATCGGGTATTGTTGTTTCACTGCGGGAGGATCAGGAAGGGTGGCTTATGAAGGACGCGGTTTACAGGAAGAACCCGAACATGGTGTTCAGGGAGATAGCCGGAGAAATGATACTGGTTCCCATCAACCGAAGAGCGGATGAGGCGGACAGCATATTCGTGCTGAACGAGACAGGTGCCCTTGTATGGGAGTTCACCGATGGGGTTCGAAGCCTGGGTTGCATAGCGGAAATGATCATGGAGGAATATCTGACCGAAAGGGAGACCGTGGAGAAGGACCTGGAGAAGTACATCGGCGACATGCTGAGCGCAGGGGCTCTGGAGGCAGTCTGACCTTGGAATGCACAGGCCTCCCGGACTCCGGATTCCTTCCCTTCCGCGACAGGCTGTACCTGAAGGCGGTCCGTCAGAGGGTTCCCGTCTTCGGCAGTATCGAGTTCACCTCCAGTTGCAACCTCAAATGTGTTCACTGTTACATCGCCGGAGAAGACCGCAATGACTCGCAGCTGTCGCTGGAGCAGCTGAAGGCTATCACGGACCAGCTTGCGGACGCAGGGTGCCTGTGGCTGCTCATCACAGGAGGAGAGCCCCTTGTAAGGAAAGACTTCCACGACATCTACCGTTATGTGAGAGAGAGGGGCATCATTCCCATCCTCTTCACGAATGGCACGCTCGTAACGGATGAAACGGCGGATTTTCTGGCTTCCTTCCCCCCTTACCTTACGGAGGTCTCCATCTACGGCGCCTCGAAGAAGACCTACGAGGAGGTCACGCGTGTGCCCGGGTCGTACGAAATGGCGTTCAGGGGCATAGAAAGACTCCTGGACAGGGGACTCAGGGTCTTCCTGAAGACCATGGCCATGAAGAGCAATCTCCACGAGATCGAGGCTATGGCCGCCATCGCCGCGGATTACGGAGTGCCGTTCAGGTTCGACACGCTTCTGAACAAGGGTCTCGACGGCCAGGAACATCCTCTCGGACAGAGGATAACAGTGGAGGAGACCCTGGCACTGGAGGCGGGGAACGATCAGAGGAGAAAGGGCTGGCTGGACCTGGCGGAAAGATTCAGTGTACCGGACCAGGGCGGCGATTTCATCTACATGTGCGGCGCGGGCACCAGCACCTTCCACATAGACCCGGCAGGCAGGCTCAGTGTCTGCATGTTGTCCAGGCAGGAGAGCTACGATCTTCTTTCGGGAACTTTCCTCGAAGGCTGGGATTCATTCCTGCCGAAGGTCCTCTCCAGAAAATGGAGCAGGAACGTCCCCTGCAGGACCTGTCGGCTCAAGTCCATCTGCGGCCAGTGCCCCGGGTGGGGATACCTCGAGCATGGCGACCCCGAGGCCAGGGTCGAGTATCTCTGTTCCCTGGCTGAAGCCAGGGCAAGGGAACTTGGACTTCAGGACGCAGGAGTATATGATATGGACAGCAACGTGACGAACAATGGAGATGAAGGAACATGAAGAAGAAATACGTCAAGCCAAGCGTCGAGAGAGTTGAACTGGTGGTCCGGGAGACGGTGCTCACATTCTGCAAGACCACCGGAAGCGGCGGACCAATCGGCGTTACTGGTTGTAATCAGGCCGTGGATCCCACCTGCATGCAGATAGGCACCTGACTGACCGCCTGCATTCCACCTCACTGCACCGTTCCAATAGGTGAAACTGGCTTCCATGACAGGGGCTGATGTTGGCGTATCCATAGCCGGCATCAGGATCGCGCTTCATGGAAGTGATCCTGTGCTGGAGTCCCTGAAAGCTCCTAGATACAGTGATTTCATCTGCTCAGCCGGCGATGCCGACATCAGGTTGTCCATTTTTGACGAACCTGTGGATTACAGGGAATCGGACCTTCCGGGTAACTCGCAGGTCTTCGATTCGGGTACCGTCTGGAGCCTGTATAAAACTCAGAGTCACATGCATATCCTGCTGCGGTCCCCGGGCCACGGCGGAGCACCCTACAGGATGGCTACCTTCGACCGTGACCTTACCAGGGGTGAGATAGTGACATTCAGGGGACCCGGCACAGAGTTCCCGCCGGAAGAACACGATCCCCTGGAGTTCCCCCTCTCAGAAGTTCTCATGGTCTGTCTCCTGGCACGGGGCAGAGGCGTGATGGTCCATGCCTGCGGACTTGATGATCTGGGGCGGGGACTGCTCTTCCCCGGGAACTCCACAGACGGTAAATCCACAATGGCCGGTCTCTGGAAGGGCTCCGCCCGAATACTCAACGACGACAGGATAATCCTGAGGGAGAGCGAGGGAGCAATCAGGATGTACGGCACTCCCTGGCACGGGGACATGTCCGACGTGTCGGCGGAGGGTACAGGGCTCTCGTCGGTGTACTTCCTCTTCCACGGCAGCAGCAACAGCGTCAGGTCCGTATCCGGTGCGAAAGCCATATCCATGCTGCTAAGGAGAAGTTTCCTCCCTCTCTGGAGCAGAACCGGCATGGAATACAGCATGGACTTCCTCCACAGTGTCGCTGAACAGGTGCCTTTCCATGAACTGGATTTCGTTCCAGATGCCGGCATCGTGGATTTCCTCAAGTGCGGAAGCTGACCCTCGGTTCAGGTGACCTTGCGGCCATAGCTGTTCCCGTACTGAAGCAGGGCGGTTCGATCTCTTTCATAGCGTCGGGCGCAAGCATGCTGCCCACTCTCAGGGACGGCGACGTCCTGAAGGTTGAGAGGGTAGAGCCGGGTTCCCTCTCAGCGGGAGATATCATCATGCACGGTACCGGGATGGGCGGAGCCGCCGTTCACCGCGTGAGATCCGTGGACGGTGATGCCATCAGGATGGTATGCGACTCCCGGCCATGGAGCACCTACACCATCGGGTGGGACAGCGTACTCGGCATCGTCACCGCTGCAACCAGAGAAGGGAGGGTTCTGGGCCTGGGCGGCTCAGCTGCAACCGGGATCATCATCAGGGTCTCCTTCCTGATCCGGGCTCTCAGGTCACTTGCGGCTCGACTGGCCGGAATCGTAACAGAGGCGGCGACTCGGTTCAGACCCGTGAGACGCCTCTATTCGGGAGTTATGGGCAGGATCGTAGAGTACCAGTTCCTTCCGTGGTCCGATAAAGAGGATGATGCAGGAGACGGTATCACAACGGATCTGGTCCGGGCCAGGCTGGCAGGCAGGACGGTGGGCTCCGCCGAACTGGTGCGGTTCCCGCCCGGTACACCCTACTCCCCGTATCTCTGGCTCTTCAGCATGCGGGTCAGCAGGCCCTTCCGCGGGGCCGGCATCGGGAGACGATTGACCCGGATGATCGTGGAACGTGCATCCGAAACATCTGACAGGGACCTGTGCCTTGCGGTCATGAGGGTCAATGACCGTGCGATCGGACTCTACCGTTCCATGGGATTCAGTGAGCTCGATTCAGGGGAGGTCCCGGACGGGATCAGCGGTTGGCTCGGGACCGACAAGCTGATGATGATTTACAGGAAGTGATCCGAAGAGAGGTTCCTTCGTTGCCGGGAATGTTCTCACCGAGTATATACCCTCCCGAAAAACTATGAAATTCCAGCTCTGATATACAATTCTCCCTCTCTATACTGAAAGGCAAACGTCAGATGCCGTCAAAGAAACGCTGGATGATCTTGCCGGTCCTTCTTCTATGTTCTTCCCTGCCGGCCACCGTATGGATCTACCAGGTGGACCCGTCCATCTGCAATGGCTGCGCCAGATGCATACCCTACTGCTCGACGGGTGCCCTGCATATGGAGGGCCCTAACGCGGTCATAGATCCCGCCCTCTGCAACGGATGCGGGGATTGCGTTCCACATTGCATCAGAGGGGCAATTTACTCCTACTGGTACACGGGGATATCGGAGGACCATGACCCCGTCTCAATCACCCTGGGACCGAGCCCGACGGAAGGTCTGCTGCTGGTCAGCGGAGCAGTCGAAGGCGACCCGGTGACGGTTCTCGATCTTTCAGGAAGGGTCCTGGCAACCGCTTCGGCTTCCTTCGATGGAAGAGTCGAGATGCACCTTTCCGATCTTCCACCCGGCAGCTACATGATAATCGTGGGTAATGGCTTCGTGAGGGCTTTCACTCTGTTGCGATGAGCCGATCGGGGCTCTTTCTTCTGCACCGAAGAGGACTACCTGCCGAAGATGGTCAGTCCGCCGGCCCTGACCCAGGGGTACAGGCAATAGCCCATGTTCACCCTCTCGGCGGAGATAGCCCTGATGTTCCGCAGCAGGTCCCTGATACTGCCTGATATCATCATCTCCTTCACGGGATACCTGATCTCCCCTTCCTCTATCAGGTAGCTGTTCTTTGCCACTCCTGAGAAATCCCCCGCTGCGCTGGGGCTTCCCCCTGAGAACCTGCACAGAAGGACCCCCCTGTCCACCGAAGCGACCATTTCCTGATGTGATGTATCCCCGGGATCCAGAACGAAGCAGCCGCCACCGCTCTTCACTCTTTCCCGCCCTGTCTTGCGGGCCCCATAAAGACTCAGGAGGAAGCTCCTCAGGATACCGCTCTCGATCACGGTAGAGTTCTCCGCTGCGAATCCGTCATCGGTAATGAAGTGCCCTGCGGCAAGCTCCCCTGACAGGGGCGTTGACCTGAGGGTAAGCCGCTCATCGGCTACTCTTTCGTTCAGGGAATCCCTGAAGATGGAAGTCCCCCTTACCATGAGGCGGTCCCCAAGGTAAATGCAGACCATGTCCACGAACTCCTGAAGGCATTCAGGCGTGATGATGATGTCCCCCTCGAACTTCCCCTCGAAAACAGTCGATCTCACCTGTTCCGTGGACTGCAGCATGAGAAGGTCGAGGCTGCCATACTCCCAAAAGGGCCTGTCCAGAGAGTCGGATACAACGGTTGCATAGTTGAAGGATGAGGTCGCCTTTCCCTCCTTGGACGCGAACAGCGGCTGTATGCTGTAGGACCCGATCCTTGAGCGAAGGTCGGTCCCGTTCGTGTTCGTGTAATGTGTCGAACGGCTCTCATGGATGATCGAAGTCCGCCGGAGTATCAGGCTGGGGTACTTCCTGACGGTATACTGGCGGAATTCCTTCATCCGTTCGTGCATAAGGTCCAGATCGGCGACCAGGGGCCCGCGCCGGAACTCCGCGGCAGGCTGGAAGGGGGAGATGTCATGGGCCGGATCGGGCTCGGAGGATTCCGCCAGTTCCATCGCTCTGGCGGCCCCCTCTTCCATGGAGCGCTCATCTGTCCTGTTCATAGAAAGTGAGCCTTTAGCGCCGTTCCTTATCCCGCTGAGATGGAGGGTGATGTCATCCGTGGTCCTCAGGAGGCTGATCTTCCCGCTGTCCAGGTTCAGCTCCTCCCCGTGTACGGAATTCAGCGTACACTCCGCCTTCGCGAATCCAATCCTCTCGAGGGCATCAAGAGCATATTCACATCTGTCTGCCCCGTTCAGCATGAACAACCTCCGATCTTCTGAATGAACCTTCCGGCAGCCACGGCCGGAAAAAAAGCATCGACAGCTTTCCCGTATCCATGTTCCCCCTCCTGTTCACCGTGGCGGTGAATTCCCCGGGACACACGCCGGTTTCCTGAAAGTACCTTTCCGGGGCTTGTCCATACAGCCCTCGACGCAGATACAAGAATATACTGATGATGATGCAGGAGGTTCAGCCTTCCGGATAGAGCGGACCTTCGACGGCATAAGCCGGTATCATTCTATTATCGATATCAAACGACCCCGGGAGATTGCATGATGATATCCTCGCGAACGCAACAGACAGCTTGATGAGCATATCCGAGTTCGGTCAGGCCTTTCCCCCGGGCAGCGGATTCAGGAATGTGCCGAAGATCGTTATAATAGAATAGAGCCGAATTTCTCAGGCAGTCTCAGCGCTTCGGGAGCCTGGCATATCATGGGACAAGAATAACTACTGCATTCCCGGTAGTGCCGGATGGATGAAAGGAAAGTAGAATGCGATCGATACTGCTCCTGCTCATTGGTTTGTCGGCTGCTGCCGGGCAGAGTTACTGCAATGCCTGCTGGGAAGACCTTGGAATGGACTCCACGGCATGCAGATGCATCACATGGGACGACAACGGGTCCAGGATACTGGTGGGCACGGCCGTGGGCTTTCACTACTACGACCTGAGTTCTTCACAGTGGACGAACATGGACGAGACCGGGATGATGGGGCGCGGTGTATCTTCCATCGATGCAGGCAGCACAGTCCCCGAGATAATAATCACGGGAAGATCCAACGCTTTTTTCAAGGGCTACATCGATGTATCGTTCAACCTCGGACTTACCTGGGACTATATGTACATGAGCAACGGGGGGGCATTCTGGGCTCTTCAGGAAGACATCTCTACCCCGGGCAAGTTCTACTGCGGGGGAATTTCCGACATCACTCCCGGAGAACTCATGGTGACCGAGGACAACGGCCAGACCTGGACAGCCATAACCAAGCCCCAGGAGGCAATCTCTGACATAACCCAGGCACCGGACGGGACTCTGTATACTTGCGGCGTACCTTACGTCTACAAGACGGAGGACGGGGGGATCACATGGACCGCCGCTTCAGGCGGGTTGAACCCCTCCACGGTGTTCTTCTCCATAGCGGCCGACGGCAGCGATCCGGACAACCTGGTCTGCTCCGACGAGCAGGGCATGTACAGGACAACCGACGGCGGGGCGAACTGGACTCAGGTGGGAACCGAGAGCTGCAGGAACATCGAGTACGACCCGGAGGATCCCTCCAGACTGGCGGCCGTGGCCGACGCCGGGATCGTACTGGGAAGCACCGACGGAGGACAAACCTGGTTCGACATAACGGGAGACCTGCCGGGCCTTCCCAGGGACGTGGCTTTCTGCGGTGAGGACGACAATCTCTACTGCACCACTCTGTATCATGGCACCTACAGGACGCCCGGGGGATTCACGGGAGTGACGGAAGGCTATTCGGAAACTTCACAGGTCCCGGTTCTCTCCATAAGCCCCAACCCCTGCGCTGGAACCGCACTGGCTTCCTACTCCATTCCCTCTGCCGGGCAGGTAAGGCTGGACGTCCTGGATATCGCGGGAAGGCTTATAGGAACTGTGGAGGATGGATACATACCGGCGGGTTTCCACCAGACGGAGATCCGGCTCCCTGAAACAATCACCGGGGTCTTCTTCGTAAGGCTATCCACGGAAACAGGGACGGCGATCGAGAAGATCTTCAACTTGAGGTGATACTCGAGCCTGCCTGATAGCATGTGCCGGCCGTCCCCGAGACTACGCCGATCCCAGATGGCAAATTACGGAATACTATTGACTTGCCTGCCCGCACCCGAAATAGTCATTTAATGTATGATGCCTGTACTTGATTGCCCGGAAGCTACTCGGGGGGAATACTCGTGATTGTCGTAATTCTGGCGCTCATCTCCTGGACATATCCGCAGCAGATAGACATGGTCGCTCTGGAAGACACTCTTTTCATTTCGATGTCAGAGTCCTTTCGCGTCAAGGTCTACAGGTACGAATCCACTCTGCTCATAACTGAGACCGATCTCGGGTTCAACGACAATGTCAGCCTGGGTATTTGCGGTGATGCCGGCGATCGTGTCCTTCTGGCGGCCAGCAGCAGCCCGATGAACAAGGGCGTCTCCGATACCCTCTACGCACTTGATCCCGCCAGCCTTTCACGGATCTGGGCTGCCGGAGACCTGCCGAACATCGAGTATGCGGAATTCTTCATCCATATGATGGAAAGATGGCCCCCGGAACAGCGCGAGCCCTGCCTGGTGAGCTATGGCTGCACGCACGTCACCGATTCCAGTGATGACCAGTGGATAATCTCCAGCTCCTTCGATCCGGATACATATCCTATCACCTGGGTGAATCCCCTGTACTACTTCTACAGTGGCGGTTACATCGATGACTGTTTCCTCGGTCCTGTCACGGTTGCTGATGAACCGGTCCTGACGGCCCTTATTGATAACGTTTCACCACCTATTGGAGCTCCTCCGGGATGGCCAAGCAGCTGGTGGGTCATGGTCCATGTACACGAGGCAGAATCGGATTCCCTGATGAGGGTCCTTCCCGTCGCCGGTGGACAGTATACACAGCCCGCATACTATCCCCGGGGATACTGCCTCGGAAGCTGCAGCAGCCATGCCGTTCTGCTGTGGTCGGATACCACCGGTACTATCTACTCGACGAAGATAGAAGGCTCACCGCTGGAAATATCAGCCACTGAACCCTTCGGGTTCTCCCTGCCGACGAACAGTTATTTCATAGCTGCTTCGCGTAATCCCGGCGATCCCGGATTACTTCTCTGTTACTTCATGGACGGCTACATCAGGGCGAGGTACAGGGAAGTGGACTGGTTCGAGCATGAACATCTGATAGCTCCGGCCGGCTTTGTCAATGACATTACCGTAAGCGGCACACCTGAAGGTTACTGGATAGCATGGAAGGATGGAAGTGAGTATCCGAACATCGCGTGGATCGACAGAGAAACGCTCACCGGAACATCCGAGGTACAGTTCGGCGACATCAGCTGCCTGTGCCTGGAGACGGAACCGAATCCATGCTCCTCGCTGCTTGACATTTCGGTTAACAGGACCGGCATGTCCATAGAGGTAAGCATCTATGACTCTTCAGGCCGTCGGG
>CAZXEF010000053.1:11571-15661 GCA_964639605.1 uncultured bacterium
GGTAAGCGAAGAGAACACCGATGCGTCGGGACATCTGATGTGGGACACTCGGGGCTGTCCGACGGGAGTATACCTGGTCCGTGCAGTCTGCGGTACTCAGCACACTGTCACGAAAGTACTGCTCGTGCGATGATCAAGTTCTCCAGGTTCAGGATGGATCCGGCCTGCCGATTACCTCTTCGAAATTATCGATGTCGTATTCAATGGTGTAGCCGTAGCTCTCCAGGAATTCAAGCCCTTTCCTGACGGCTTCATCCGGAGTGGAGGCATGCGCAATGAAAGTCTTCCATGGTCTGTTCCACCAGTGTTTCTTATCGATTCTGACTTTTGCTATCAAGCTATACCCGAATTCATCAACCAGCATGAATGCTACTGAAACCTGCCCGGGAATTTCCCATTCGATCGCACCAGTCTGAGGGGTTTGGCTTCCAATGCGCGGAACTGAAACCAGATTCTTCTTGAACATAGTAATCAACTCTAATCGGTTTTTCGCCAAATGTTTGCGCACATGTCACGTCTGATGTGATGAGTTGGCGTGTGTCTGGCAGCCCCTAACCGGACCCACTTTATTGTTTCTGGAAAATTACTATTCACAGCGCTCATGAAAGTCAATAGCAGAAAGATAAATAGCATAACAGTAGTTAATTAAGAATGATGGTGTTTTAGTTGTACCAGAGAGATCCGAACTAGCAACTTCCGGCGGAGATGAGAATCATTATGCCGAGTCATGGTTAGCTGCAGGTGCGACAAATGTTAATTTGTCAGATCCGAACCCAATATTAGAAAGCCCCCGGAAGGGGGGCTTCTGTATAACGATGGCGGTCCACACTAGACATGATTCAAACGTTATCAGGTTTTAGCCAGCAGTAGTCTATCTGATATTTATTCGTAGTGTGTCCACATTCGAATCACCTTGACGGTTCTTCTCTCCTCAATAACCTGATAAACCAGTCTATGCTGTATGTTGATTCTCCGAGAACATGCACCCGCTAAATCCCCGACCAATTTTTCAAGCGGTGGTGGTGATTTGAAAGGATCCTCTTCTATGATTCGCAGAAGCTCTTCTGCTTTTTCCTTTAAACCCGAACTTACCAGTTTCTTCGCATCCTTTCTGGCTTGATTGGTGAATACAAGCTGCCAATTCACCAATCCAACTCCTCTTCACACTCTTCCACGGGTGTTTTCATACCAGCAAGTATTGATTCCCGCATACCTGGAATACTGGTAAGGTAGAGAGTCTCCTGGATTGAACGCCAGTCATCTTCCCCAATCAAGACTGCTGAATTCCTTTTTCCCGCAATCTGAACAGGTTCATGCGATTGAGCTACCTCATCAAGCAGATTGTAAAGCCTTCTTCTTGCCTCAGTTGCCGTAATATTAGTCATTACATACCTCCATACGTACGTATTATCGTACGTGTGTAGATTACTGTCAATGCAGCAAAATGGATTTCTATATTATCGAACTGCATAAAGGCAAAAACCGCAAGGCGCTTAAGCCCTGCGGGAGCTAGTCTGGCGGGCCACACTGGACAAGATTCGAACTGGAGCGATCACCGGGATATAGTTTCAGTCTCTTCTCTCATCTGATACACAACGGGATACTGCGCCGGGTTTCTGGGATCTGCCAGGATGCCACGACTGCTGATCCTGATGTTGAACCCGTCGCTTTCCTGCCAGTCCGGGAACACTCCCTGACATGTGAAAAGGAATTCACCGTCGGGGCTGAATAGGTCCGCTATTGAGCTGTTCTCTTCGCCCCTTACCCATATCCTTCCTTCACCGTCAACGGCCATGGATGTCACAGGCATGTAATAGGAGTACATGGGATCAAAGAGAAAGCCTTCAGAAGTACCATAATATCGCATATACTGTTCAAGGGCTTTGTTCTTCTGGTATTCTATCAGTGAGTCAGGCTTGGTGACAGGTTCGTAATCCTCAAATCCGAAGGAGAACAGACTGTCTCCCTGAGGAGCGAAACAGGTTATCCAATAACGATCAATCACTCTGTCAGCGATATATACCCTCCCTTCAGCTGAGGTGGTGAAGACCATTCCCGTTTGAGCCTGGTAATTAGCATCAGGTGTATAAGGCACCATGCGAGTCCTATAGCTGATTACCGGTTGATCTTCATCCCTGAAAAGTACTATCTCGGTCCCCACTGATTCACCCTTCATCACTGAATTCATAAGCACGAAAGATGAATCAATGCCAGGTGCCATCTTTATCGGACCTAATCTTGCAGTACTGTATACGATTTCCTTGATGAATTCCAAGTCGGGATTGTATAGAGCTACTTTCCTGTCGTAATAGCTTCCCAGCATGAGATTGCCGTCTTCATCGAAGCACATGCAATCCAAGGAAGTGAACTCACCTGGCCCCTCCCCGGAAGGAATGAAATCCACTAGATGAACTCCATCGGTTGAATAGTAGCGTACACCACCCAGAGTCCTGTCAAGAATGGCTATGCTGCCGTCATCATTGTATGAAGCAGCCCAGATATCTCCGAGCATATATAGACTATCACCGGACTCGATCCCTATGGAATCAAATGGCACAACATAATGAACTGCGTTCGAAACTACTGTCTCATCAGCATGGTCTTCCTCATGATCACCACCGCAGCTACCTAGACAGAGAGCAAGTGCAATCAACACTCTTGTACGGCATTTTGAATCCATTTTCCCTCCAGACTGGAATACACTTATTAAGAATGATACTAGATAACTAGCTCTACAGGGAAGAACACCCGCGAAGACCATGCAAAAAGCCCCCTGAACGGGGGCTTCTGTATAATGATGGCAGACCACGCTAGACAAGATTCGAACTATTTGTCGTGATTCATATTGAAAACAGCTCGGAATGCGAGCCAATACGCTCGAATATTATCCTTTTCCCGACAATCTTATATATCAGGAGCCAATCCGATGCAATATGGCATTCCCTTCGATCCTTGTAGTTACCAGTGAGTTTATGATCCCGGAATATGGGATCAAGAACTTCCTCCGCAATAAGGATTCGAGCGATAAGTTTGAACTGCTCAATATCTCTTTCTTGCTTCTCAGCCCTCTTGATATCCTTTTTGAATTGCTTCGTAAAAGCCGGGATGTACATCAGATCCCAAGCTTATCAAACATATCCTCTGCATTCTCACACATTACGATATCTTCATTTACATCTGTTGTATTGAATGTAGCCATGGTCGTTGCGTTGGGAATAACCATCTTGAAAGGTAATCCGTTGTTCAGCTCTATTTGCCGGTAAAACATCGTTATTGCCTGTGTGGTATTAATTCCAAGTCGATGCAATATCTCTTCAGCTTTTTCCTTCAGTTCAGGTTTGAGCCTTGCTCTCACAGTTGCAGTTTTACTCATCGTAACCTCCTTCATATCAAATGTAGCACGTTTGGGCTACATTGTCAATCAGACAATCAATAGTGTCTCCATTCAATGCGTATAGCCTAAGTGTCGCAAGTAACGTCCGGCCCATTCGCACTCGAACTTCGCATTAAGATACCACATAAAGGAATAGCCCCCGGTTCGGGGGCTGTGTCTTATCTGGTGGACTACACTAGACGATATTCGAACCAGCATCGGAATTGTAATATTCCAGAGCGATTAGTCCATGCATTATTACTGGAAATCCGGATAATGATATTCCTGATCTGCTGTACTGCCCAACTTATCTCTATTTATATTTCTTGATCGTGTTAAGTACTAAATACTGAGGGAGTCGATCTTCATGAGTTATCAGACACATCACCCAAGGAAGCCTAGTTTCAAAAACAGATCGATGGTTCTGATCGCACTATTCCTCGTATTTAGCGTAGCTTACGCTGAACCCTTGGAAAGCAACTCTTCCGACCTTCCAGTCCTTGAGGATTCTTCCTCTCAGAGAATAGACTTCATCGGATTTGAGGAGTTCGTGAACGGGTTGCCTGCTGGAATGGACTCAACTTACATGACCAGGACCGGAGACTCTTCTATAGTGAATATCTTCGAGCAGGATTCCTCAATTTATCTGTCAGGGCACAGCAGCCTGAGAATCTCAAGTAGTGATTCCACAGATACATGGTACCGCATCGAACTTGA
>CAZXEF010000053.1:15671-15920 GCA_964639605.1 uncultured bacterium
GGGCAATGCACTGCACCAGAGTGGTAACCAGTACGACAACTGCGTTATCGGGTTCCTGTACAATGGCCTCGAAGGAGAAGGCACCATGGTGCTTGAACAATTACCCAGAGACGACTACGACTGGACCGAGGCTAGTGTTTCTCTGAGTAGGGAAATTGAACCGGCTGAGAATGTCATATTCATCATTATCTCCACTATATCAGGTACCCTCTGGCTGGACGATCTATCTTTTAAGTACGATGATGAATG
>CAZXEF010000054.1:0-15641 GCA_964639605.1 uncultured bacterium
GGGGCCAGGATCGATGATGGTATCCTGGAGGATTACCTCACGGAACTGGTCACTCTATACCCCGAGACCGAGTACGGCATTTCCGCGGCCCGCAGGCTGGGCGAAGGTGAAACGGGGGGGGAATGACCCTGGATCGCGAGACCCTGGTCCTTGAAAGGGAGGAGCTGTCGCCTGGCATTTTCCGTCTGACACTGTCGGCCGAGGAGGATTTCCTGAGGGAGGCAGGCCCGGGGAGGTTCGTACAGGTGGAGGTCTCTCCAGAGCCCTTTCCGCTCGTGAGAAGGCCTTTCACTGTCAATCGGGCAGATGCAGGGTCCTTCCGAATAGTCTTCGAGGTGAAGGGAAGGGGAACGGATAAGCTTTCCCGTCTTTCAGAGGGGACCCGTCTTCGGGTCCTTGGTCCCCTGGGCAGAGGCTACAGGATGCTCCCGGGAAGATGGCTCCTGATCGGAGGAGGTATGGGGGCAGCAGGTTTTCCCTGCCTGGCTGAAAGGATAGACTGCGGACTGATCCTCCTGGGTGCCTCCTCAGGCAGCAGGCTCCTGGAGGTCGGCGGATTCAGCAACATGTGCATAACCGAGGATGGTTCGAGCGGAGCCAGGGGGTTGGTGACCGACCTTCTCGATCGTGTCCGATGGGATGATTTCTGCAACGTAGCCCTCTGCGGGCCGGTTGCAATGATGAAGGCGGTAGTGAGAAGACTCCCCGATGCCATCCTCGAGGCAACCCAGGTCTCGGCAGAAGCAAGGATGGGCTGCGGGTGGGGCGCCTGTGAGGGCTGTTCGATACCCGCCTCCGGCGGCGGATACCTCAAGTGCTGCAGCGATGGACCGGTAGTTCCTGCCGCTTCCATCGACTGGGACCTGTGGGAGGGTGTCTGATGACCGGCCGCACATGGAGTCTCTGGAGCAGGGAGTTCGATTCCCCCTTGCTCCTTGCCTCGGGAACAGCCGGGTTCGGTCTCGAGCTCATGGAGATGGGGTGCCTCGAGGGCGTTGCCGCAGTGATATCCAAGGCTACCACCCTGAGGCCCCGGAAGGGTAACCCTCCTCCGAGGATAGTCGAGACCAGGTTCGGTCTGCTCAACTCAGTGGGCCTGGCCAATCCCGGGGTGGAAGACGTGGTCACCCGGGTCCTTCCCGAAGCGTCGGCCCTTCCGGTCCCCCTGATCGTCAACGTGGCCGGAGAGACGGTGCAGGAGTTCGCCTCGGTGGTGGAGAGGCTTGAGACGTCTCCGGTGCCATTCGGCTACGAGATAAACGTGTCCTGCCCGAACGTGTCCGAGGGGGGGGTTGCCTTCGGGGCGTCACCTTCTACGGTAGAGCGGGTTTCGAGACTCGTGGGGCAGACATCTTCCAGGCCCTTCAGCGTAAAGCTGACTCCCAACGAGGGAAGTATCACCGAATCGGCTCTGGCCGCCCAGGAAGGAGGCGCAGGTGCAGTTACGGTATGCAACACCTTCCTGGGAATGACCGTGGACTGGAGAACGGGCTTGATTCCGCTGGAACGGAAAGTGGGAGGATATTCCTCCCCCGCCCTGCTCCCGCTGACCGTGGCCAGGGTGCACCTTACCTGCCAGGTTGTGGACATACCGGTGCTTGCCTCCGGAGGCGTCAGCCGCCCGGAGGACGTGCTGGAACTACTGGCGGCGGGAGCATCCATGGTGCAGGTCGGGACCTGGCTCATGCGGAGACCGTGGTCCGGCACCGAGCTGAGGGATGGGATACTGGAGCTTCTGGAGAACCTGTCTCCATGAGATCGATCCTGGTCCTTCTCTGCGGTGTGCTTCTGCTCACAGGCTGCTACCTGGAGTCCAGTCCGGTCTACCGCTCGACGGGGATCTCGGCGGGCGCCTCGGCGGCTGGTTTTCGACAGAGGGGCACCGCTTCCTATTACGGCGAGGGCTTTCACGGCAAACTTACGGCAAGCGGTGAGACCTTTGACATGTATGCTCTCACCTGCGCCCATCTCACTCTTCCCTTCGGCACCATGCTGAAGGTGGTGAACCTGGACAACGACAGGGAGGTGACGGTCAGGGTCAACGACAGAGGTCCCTATGTCGGTGGCAGGATAGTGGACCTCTCCTATGGAGCCGCGGAAAGACTGGGAATGCTGCAGGCCGGTACCGCCAGCGTCCAGCTGAATGTAGTGGAGCAGTAGAAGTAGAGACAATGTTCGAGCGGTAGAGGATCGTCCCTCTGGATGGAATGGGTGAACAGAGATGGAAACCAGGCTCTACGTTGCGCTGACCAGTCGTGAGATGGCCGATGGAATGAGTTTCCTCAGAATCCTGGCCGGACTTCCCATCGGCATGAAGGTTGGTCTCGAGCTGTTCGTGAGCCGGGGACCATCACTCCTGGAGGAGATAAGGGATGCGGGATTCCCGCTGTTCCTCGACCTGAAGTTCCATGACATTCCCTACACAGTTGCAGGGGCGGTAAGGTCGGCCTGCCGGTACGCTCCCAGTCTCCTTAATATTCATGCCTCGGGGGGCACGGAGATGATGCGTGCCGCCGCTGATGCGGTGGAGGGCGATACAAGGATACTGGCGGTGACAGTCCTCACAAGCCTTTCAGGCGGGGACCTCTCCCTGGTCGGTCTTCGGGGCGATCCTGCCGTGCTGGTGACACGCATGGCGGAAGCGGCCAGGGATTCCGGCATCCACGGCGTGGTCTGCTCACCAATGGAGGCTTCTGCTGTGAGAGAGGTCACGGGTCCCGATTTCCTCATAGTGACTCCCGGCATAAGGCCGGCGGGCAGCGATAAGGACGATCAGAAGAGGACGTCCACTCCCCTGGAGGCTGTCAGGGCCGGGGCTTCGGCTTTGGTGGTGGGAAGGCCCGTCACCATGGCCCCCGAGCCTCGTTCAGCAGCGGAATCCCTCCTGAGCGAGATCAACCTGGCTTTCGGTGAGCGTTAGCGGTTGAGGAAGGAGGGGAAGCTCCTCAGGGCGCTGGTCCTTTGCGTCATCGGAGCGATTGTGATCCTCGCGGCCAGGTTCGGGGTCGACCCGCTGGCTTTCATTACCGTTCGAAAGGCCCTGAGGAACATCGACCCAGGAGCTTCTGTGGGCAGTGTTCAGGTCACCGGCGGCCTGATCGTACTCCGCGACCTGGAGCTTCCGGAAAAGGGTCTGATCCTGGAAAGCGCCGTCGTCTACTGGAGCGGGAATCCGTTCAGACCCTCACTTGACAGTGTGCTGGTCGGGGGGGGTGAATGGGAACCGGTCCGAAGTACCGTCCCCGGTTCCGGTCCTCGGTCCTCCACCGGTATCCCCCCCTGCAGGTTCGCGGGCATCCGTCTCCTGAACGGGAACGACACATCTCTGGTCTGCGGCGAGATCAGCGGAACGGCCGGTGGGCGCATCGCGTCCGTCCGAATGTCAGGCAACTGGGGAGACCTCATGGGAACGGTCCTCATGGAGGATGGAAGGGACAGCGCCTGCATAGACTGGTTCAGCTCCTCAAGGATGCCCTGCGGTATCCTGCCCGTGCCGGAGCTTCTGAGAGATCTCCGTCTGCAGGGAGCCATGACCGCGGTGAGGACGGACCACATGCTGGCCCGCGGGGAGATCAGCTCCGTGAACGGAGCCCCTTCGGAGATATTCTTCACACTGGACGATTCCCGTGGTTATCCTGCCATAAGCATATCCTCGCGGCTGGAGACGGTCAGGGAGGTTCTGATCTCCCAGGCGCGCGAGCTTCTGGGAGATGTGTACATCGATATGGAGCCCTCCGGATTCCTCACAGTTGAACTCATGGACAGCGATACCATAGGTGTTGTGGTGGATGCGCTCCTGGAAGGCGTCAGGATATTCTCCCCGGGGCTGTCCGAGGACACTGTCTCGTTCACGGCGTCCGTGGATCTGAGCGGCTGTGCCTGCATGGGAACCCGGGCGGTAAAGATCGATTCGGGTGTGGTGAGGATAGGCGACCTTCCGGTCAGATTCGATTTTCGAGGCTGGTTCACGGACAGGCCGAGACTCGAGATCAGGATGTGGAACCATTCATTCGACGGGGCGGTGCTGGCGAGTTCGGTTCCCACAGGGCTGCTGGGTGAACTGTCCGGTCTCGAGCTGTCCGGCGAAGGTTCCTTCGACATGATGGTCGTGCTGGACTGGAACTGCCCGGACAGCTCGGATTTCCATGCCGACATCGATGTGAGCCGGCTGCAGGTGGACCGGAGCCCCGTTTCAGTTGGACAGCTGAGGTACGGCGGATCCTGTCGCATGCGGGACAGCTGGGGAGGAAGCAGGATCATCTATCTCGACACCCTTGAGAATCCGGGGTTCATCGTCTTCGACTCCCTTCACCCATCCTTCGAGGGGCTTCTCAGATGTGCGGAGGATGCAACTTTCCGGGCACATGACGGTTTCTGCGAGTACCACATCAGGAACTCCATACGCGCCAACATGGAGAGCGGAAGGTTCACCAGAGGTGGATCCACCATTTCGATGCAGCTGGCCAGGAACCTTTTCCTCAACAGGGAGAAGACCCTTGCCAGGAAGGTGCAGGAAGTTTTCCTCACCTGGCGGCTGGAAAGCTACCTGTCCAAGAACCGGATACTGGAAATATACGCCAATATAGTGGAACTTGGTCCAGGGATATTCGGTTTCGACCAGGCGGCCCGTTACTATTTCGGCAGGGACCTGGACCAGCTGTCAACGAGGCAGGTGGCCTACCTGGTCTCAATACTGCCGGGTCCCAGGCTCTACCACGGGTTCTTTGCAAGGGGAAGAGTCCCCGATTACTGGGAGGACTACCTTGACAGGCTCATCCGCATCTCCTCGGAGAGAGGCTGGATAGATATGGATTCGGCCAGGAGCGCAGAATCGGCTTCCATTGTGTTCACGCCTGCGGTCACGCCTGCGGAAGGGGCCTTCTGAAAGTTGACAAAAACATGTATTGTATGTATACGCTTGAGCATGTTCATAACTCGATATCAGGGGGTTTCGTATGGGTGAAGAGAGGGCTGTGGAACTTAGGCACGAGGGCAAGACCTACAGGGCGGCGGGCCGTGATGTGTTCTTCAAGTGGGCGAGGGAACACAGGATATCCACCGATGACAGTTACAGGGTTGCCGGGACGGACAAATGGATACCGGTCACGGCCAACAGTGAACTCAGCGCTCTTCTCGACCCGGAGAACTGGTGGAAGGTCAGAATGGGCGGAAAGACGTACGTGGCCCCCGACTGGGAGACAATAGTCAAATGGGCACAGGATGGAAGGCTTTCCACCGATGTCCAGATCGAGGGGCCCAAGACTCCCCCGGGGGGCATTCTTGGCAAGGCCTCCCCCGAACTTTCACCTCACCTGCGTGAGTGGAGCCACGACGATCCTGAAAGACAGCCCGTAAGGGTCCGTTTCGACGGGAGAACCTTCATCCCGGGAGACGTCAAGACGCTGCAGCAATGGATCCGTGAGTCCAGAGTACCCATGGAGGCGCAGGTCATGACAGACGGTGAGGAATGGGAACCCATCACGGAATGCGCGGATTTCAGCAAGGATCTCTGGCCGGATGCGGAATCCATCACAGATGCAGGACCTGGAGAGCGGCCCCCGTCGGACCGGGGGCATTCGGCACCTCCTGAAACGGCCAGGCCTGAGCGGACCGTCAGGACTGGTGATGGTACCGATGAAATTCCGGAGACCGGGGCCGAAGCAAAGGAGGGGGACAGGCTTTACCGCATATCCACATCCTACGGTGAGGATTACGTCTTCGAGGACCCGGATGAGATAAGGGACCTGCTGAAGAAAAAGAGGATCCACGGCTTCGACGAGATCAAACACCCGGCGCTCCCTGGAGGCGTGATGTTCGTAAGCGAGTTCGAAAGGGAGTTCCTTCCACGCAGCAGCACTTCGATCCTGCTGGGGGTACTTGCCGCCGTCTTCGGCGCCGCGGGAGCGGCAGCCATCGTCTTTCAGCGACAGGGTGCCCAGTGGATGCTGATAGGTGGTGTCGCTTCCCTTGTGATAGCGCTGATACTGCTTGTAAGGATCATCTGGAAGAGATAGGATGAGAATAACCGACCTGATTGCCGCCGCAAGGGACGGAAAAGGAGTCTCCAAGGATGACATCCGAGTGTTTGCAGCCTCAGTGGCTGCGGGGGAGATCCCGGATTATCAGGTCGCAGCGTGGCTGATGGCCGCATACATCAAGGGTCTCTCAAGGGACGGGACACTTGCATTGACGCTGGCCATGAGGGACAGCGGGACGGTCATCGATTGGGACGAGGGTTTCCCCCTGGCGGATAAACACAGCACTGGCGGCGTGGGAGACAAGATATCCCTCATACTTGCCCCTCTGGCTGCCTGCTGCGGTCTCCGGGTCCCGATGATCAGCGGCAGAAGCCTGGGCCATACCGGAGGGACTCTGGACAAGATGGGGTCGATACCCGGGATGGATGTGAGACTTCCGCTTTTCCGGTTCATCGAACTCGTCACGGAGAACGGGGTGGCGATGAGCGGTCAGACAGAAGATCTGGCTCCGGCGGACAGGAAGCTCTACGCACTCCGAGACGCCACCTCCACCGTCACCTCCATACCCCTCATATGTGCCAGCATATTGAGCAAGAAGCTGGCGGAGAACACAGATGTCCTGGTCTTTGATGTCAAGACCGGAAAGGGCGCGTTCATGAAGGACGAGCCCGCGGCCATGGAGCTGGCGGACCAGCTGACGGGAATCGCGCGGGAAGCCGGGGTGAGAGCCGCTGCTATGATCACGTCAATGGACCACCCTCTGGGAATGAAGGTAGGGAATGCTCTTGAAGTGCAGGAGAGCCTCGATGTTCTGAGGGGAGGCGGTCCTGAAGATGTCAGACGCCTTTCGGTGAGCCTCACCGCCCGGATGCTCCAGCTGGCGATGCCGGACAGCTACGATGATGCAGGCGCAGAGCGGTACTGCCTGCAGAAACTGGAGGACGGTTCTGCATTCCGGAAGTTCGTTGTCATGGTGGAGTCGCAGGGCGGGGACCTCGGAGCTTTCGAGGCGCTTCCTGCCGCACCTGTCATAATGGAGGTGAGGGCTTCCAGGTCAGGTCTGTGGAGCGGTATGAACGCCTACGTGGTCGGGGAAGCAGTGAGGGAACTGGGCGGTGGAAGGTACAGCATCGAACAGGAGATCAGCCCTGATGTCGGCTGGGAACAGCTGGCGTCCGTTGGCAGTAACGTAGCCGCAGGTGATATACTTGGTCTTGTGTACGCTGCATCGGAGGATGATGCGCGGATCGCTTCCCGGCGGATGGAATCGTCGTCCTGCTGGGATGAACCTGGGCAACCGCTTATCAGGGGAGCAGTATGAAGACCATTCCAGAGATAGACATCGCGGCGCTTCCCCGGATGCTCAATGACGCGGGCATACTCTCCAATGACGGTCTGGAAAGACTCTCCAGGTTCGACGACCTCACCGATGAAAACACTCTGGGCCTGATAGTGGCCAGGGGACTTATCCCGGAGGAACTCCTCTACAAATTCCTGGCGGGTCTCACCGGCCTCCCCTACAAGGTTCTTGATCCCCTGGAGCTTGATTATCAGATCGTAACGGACCTGCTGCCCGGAGCCTTCGCCCAGAAACACCATCTGGTTGTGTTCGACGACACTGATTCGGGCCTGAAGGTGGCGACGTGCAACCTCCGCAACACAAGATACCTCGAGGATCTGAGCCACATGCTGGGAAGGGATATCCAGCTGCATGTAGGCAGGCCCTCTGAGATCGCCAGGGTGATCAGGCAGTTCTACGGGCTTCACGGTTCCATAACTGCCGCGGTGAAGGAGATGGATGCCCGTGAAGTGGTGGACCTGGGCAACCTCGAGCGATACGTTTCCAGCGAGACCGACCAGAAGGTAGAGCCCACCGACCAGCCCATTGTGAACGCTGTAAATCACCTGCTCCAGTACGCCTTCGAAGAGAGGGCCAGCGACATTCATCTCGAGCCCCACAGAAAGGGGACGGTGGTCAGGCTCCGCATAGACGGTGTCCTTCATGACATATACAAGATACCCAGGAAGCTGCACCCTCCGATCCTCTCCAGGATCAAGATGATATCCGGCCTGAACATAGCCGAGAAGAGAAGACCCCAGGACGGCAGGATAAGGACCCATTTCGACGGCAAGCCGGTGGAGATCCGGACCTCCACGGTGCCGGTGGCCTTCGGGGAGAAGGTGGTCCTCAGGGTGCTGGACCCGGCAATGCTGATGCAGGACCTGGCAATGCTCGGTTTCCGCGAGGACGACCTGAGCAGGTACAAGAGTTCCATCGGGAAGCCCAATGGTCTGATCCTGGTCACCGGACCCACCGGGAGCGGCAAGACCACGACGCTCTACTCCACCCTGACCATCCTGGCTACAAAGGAGAAGAACATCACCACTGTGGAGGACCCCATCGAGTTCGTGACGGACGAGTTCAACCAGATCGCCGTCCAGCCAGCCATCGACATCACATTCTCAAGTTCTCTGAAATACATTCTGAGGCAGGACCCGGATATAATCATGGTTGGCGAGATAAGGGATACCGAGACGGCCAGGAGCGCCATGAGGTGCGCACTTACTGGTCATCTCGTCCTCAGTACACTTCATACCAACGACTCGGCTTCCGCAGCCATCAGACTGGTGGACATGGGAGTCGAGCCCTACCTTCTTTCCACGACCCTGCTGGCGGTGATGGCCCAGAGGCTGGTGAGGACCATATGCGACAAGTGCGCCGAAGAGTACGTCCCGACGAATTCGCTGAGGGAATCCATAGGTCTGGAGGACGGCGTGGTCCTCAAGAGGGGCGTTGGCTGCAGGAACTGCAGGGGAACCGGATACAAGGGCAGGATCGGGGTATTCGAAGTCCTTGTTATGACCGAGGAAATCAGGAACGCTGTGGTGAACAGGGCGACCATTGACGAGATACGCAGGCTTGCCATCAGGCAGGGAATGGTTTCTCTCCGCGAGAACACCCTGGCCAAGGTCCGGGCAGGTATCACCACACCGGAGGAAATGCTGAAAGTCACATTGGGGGTGGAATGAGGAACCTGTTCCTTTCAGTCGTGGCACTTCTCATCCTGCTGCCCGCCTGCGGCGGACGAGGGGACGGGGATGAGCCTGTGGATAGCGGAAACGGGACATCCCAGCCAGTTGACTCGGTGATCGTCATGCCGCGGGGACCCATGGAGGTGGCACTGGATTTCTCCAACCGCCTGGGATTGAACGACCCGGCCTGCTTCGAACTTCTTACGGAAGAATTCGCGGACACGCTGCCCACGGACAGCCTGTCTCCTCAGCAGATATTCGGAAGGTGGAGGGCATTCGACGCCGGAGGCCGGCTCACAGCGCTGTTCGAGACCGCGGAGGGGATGAGGACCTCCTACCACTGCACTATCAGGAGGATGGAGAGACCTGCCATCAACCGCATTGATTTCCTTCTGATCGGTGAGAAATGGCTCATTGACGGTTTCGGGGTCGAGCTTCCCAGAGAGCTTGAGGATTCCCTCACCATAGAGCAGCTTGCAGACCTGGTGATCCAGTATCCCCAGGTGAGGCGCGAGATGCACATCGCCAGGATGCTTTTCGACGATTGCATGATCGACTCCCTGCAGAGCTACGCATCGCTGAACGCCGCCATGGAGGCGGGGACTGATTTCAGGGATTTTGTGCTCGACCTGCAGGACGACAGTTACTCCATTCTGGCCGAGTGCAACATACGCAGGGCAGGCAAGTTCCAGATAATCAGGGACAGGGCTGAGACCGGTTTCCCGGGGCTTCCCTCCGATCTTGTCTCGCTGGTGAACATATGGAAGGAGATGGCCTTCATCTCCAAGTCGGTCCTCAGGGAACGGCATGAGGCCATGCAGCAGCTCTACGCAACCGGAGAATGGATGGAGCCGGACCTGACCGAGGACCTGCAGCGCCTTGCCGGCTTCAGAGATTTCTTCCTGGCCGTCAGTGACCTTGTGGAGGTCAGGGACTCCCTCTCGAGGACGTGGCCCGTGCTGCTGACGGCCGGCGCCAACGAACCCCTTGGCCAGGTGCAGATCGACCTCGATCCGCACCAGCTGGAGCAGAAACGGGAGAACGAGGTCGGAGTGACCGTCTGGAGGGCCCTGGCCGTGGAGCTCAACGGTGATAGCGACCCGGAGAGGGTCATATACTGGGCCGGAAACCTCTACCTCTTCCAGGGGACCACCTCGGGATACAGACTGGTATGGAGGACCTACGAGAGCTATGACAGCGACTATCATGCGGATTTCATCTCGCAGCCCTCGGGAAGACCCGGTTGCCGTGAAGTGACTTTCACGGGCGTCGAAGGTGAGTACGAGTACTTCCTTGGTTATTCCGACCAGGGAACTCCGCTCTTCCGAAGGATACGGTCCGTCATGTCCGATTCCTCCCTCACTGGGGAGCAGCCCTGATGAGGGAGAAGGTCACGGCGGTCCTCTACTGGTTCTTCATTCTGTTGTTCACCGGTATTTTCTTCAGCGCAGGTTTCGCCTACAGGATATACACAGACTGCAGCAGCGCCTTCGCGGAAGCCAGAGGAAACCTGCTTGTGGCAGGTCTGCGAGGCCACGAGCCGGCGGCGGCCACCGAAATATACGACAGCAGGGGTGACCTTATGGCCACCGCCTGCGTGGAGAACAGGTACCCTGTCACCCTGGAGGAGGTCTCGCCCTGGGTGGTAGCCGGATTCATAGCCACCGAGGACAGGACGTTCTACCAGCACAGCGGGATCAGCATCCGGGGAATTATCAGGGCGGCCATCCATGACATAAGGACCGGAGAGCGCCATGGAGCTTCCACCATTACCCAGCAGCTCACCAGGGGTCTTTTCCTGGTGCCGGACCAGACCATTCAGCGGAAGATCCAGGAAGCCTTCATCGCCATGGAGATAGAGCGTCAGTTCGACAAGGACGAGATACTTGAGATGTACCTGAACCAGATCTACTTCGGTGCTGGAGCCTACGGCATCGAGGCCGCGGCCCGGACCTACTTCGGAGGAATCACGGCTGCGGAGCTCTCACTGGCCCAGTCCGCCATGCTCGTCAGGATGGTGAAGAACCCCAGCGGTTTCAACCCGCAGGAGAATCCCGAAAGGTGCCTCACACAGAGGAACGTGGCGCTCCAGGTCATGGCAAGCGAGGGCTACATAACCCAGGAGCAGGCGGAAGAGGCAATGGATTCCCCCCTTGCGGTGGATGTCCACAGGCCTGAGGTGGAACAGGAGTGGGACTACTTCTCGGAGTACGTCCGGAAGTACCTGGTCAACCGTTACGGCTGGTCCGCAGTCTACGAACAGGGGCTGAGGGTGTACACCACACTCGACCCTGACATGCAGGCGGCGGCGGAGATGGCCCTTGACAGCATACTTACATCCAAGGAACCGGTCTGGGACCCGGAAACTGGGGAATTCCTCCCCAGCTCGGAGAGGTTAAGGTTCGAGAGCTCCTACGCTCGCTGGCAGGCTGTGAGGGACACCACTGCCGGCGCACCTGACTATATACAGGGAGCCCTTGTGGCGCTGGACCCGGTCACCGGTTTCATCAAGGCCATGGTGGGCGGAAGGGATTTCGCCGACAGCGAATTCAATCGCGCAGTCCAGGCTCGAAGGCAGCCGGGCAGCGCATTCAAGCCCTTCGTCTACGCCGAGGCCATCGAGCAGGGATGGTCACCGGGGAACACTATCCTCGACCAGCCGGTGGTTGTGGAGCTCAACCCTGGTTCCTGGCGCCCCCGCAACTATGACCATACATTTCATGGCATGGTAACCCTGAGGACTGCGCTGGCAAGGTCTTACAACGTCTCCGCAGTGCGCCTGGGCATGGCCGTGGGAGTAGAGGCGGTGGCAGCGAGGGCCAAGGCCATGGGCCTGGTCTCAAGGATCCCTATCGTCCATTCCCTTCCCCTCGGCAGCTGCATGGTAAATCCTCTGGAGATGGCCCAGGCATACACACCCTTCGCAACCGGAGGACTGGCAAGGGACGCGGTGGCCATCCTGAGGGTGGAGGACAGGTACGGCAATGTCCTTGAGGACAACAGCACGCCTTCCGCAGGCCGCAGGGTCCTCTCCGAGACCGGGGCCTACCTCATGAATTCCATGCTCCAGTCAGTGATAAGGGAGGGTACCGCCGCCGGAAGCCGCTGGTACTGGGGAGGTCCCTTCTCCGGAAGGAGGGCGGGGGGTAAGACTGGGACCACCAGCGATTACGCCGACGCCTGGTTCGTGGGCTTCACCCCGGACCTTGTAGCAAGCGTCTGGGTGGGCTACGACAACCATGTGATAAGGATGAGGCTACAGGATGGCAGGGGCCAGTCAGGGAGCAGTATCGCCCTCCCCATCTGGAACGTCTTCATGCGCGAGGTCTTCTCTGACCTCCCGTCGGATTCGGTAGTGGAATTCCCCGGGCCTCCTGAGAACTCCGTGGAGACCGCCGTCATCTGCACCATTACAGGCAAGCTGGCGCTGGAGGCATGCGGTGAGAACACCAGGGTGGAGGAGTTCTGGGAGGGAACCGCCCCCCAGGAATACTGCACGCTTCACGATTACGGGGAGGACGCGTTCCTGCCCGACACGACGATCCCTGATTTCACCGAGTTCGACATGAACTACACCACCCATGGAGTGCGCTGATGCCACCTTTCTGGTTCATACTCACTTCGTTCCTGGTACTTCTGGTCCTGTTCCTGTCCTGGCGCCTGGTCAGTTCCAGGACCTGGAAACAGTTGCAGCTCAGGAAGGCCGCGAAACTGGCTGCCGCAGGGAGGACCGGGGAGATGCTGGGTTTCCTGCGCCGGAACATGAACCGGAAGGATGTCTCCGACCCCATTACCAACGCCCTCGTCTACTTCTACATCAAGTCAGGCCAGTTCGACGAGGCCGAGTCCGTGATAAGTACCGCCATAGAGAAGGGTGACGACAGCGCCATGGCACTGGCCCAGCTGGGTTACGTCGCCGGCGGCAGGAAAGATCACGCCGCCGCCGAGGAGTACTACCGCCGGGCACTCTCCATGGACGAGTCCCTCAGGCCCACAATGAACATGAACATAGCCGGCATGCTCATCGAGACCGGTCAGCGGCTGGACGAGGCGGAGAAGCTTCTGAAGGAGACCCTGGAACTTCGTGAGGGCACCACAAGGAGCGGCGTCCACACCAACCTCGCCATGCTCTACCTGAAAAAGGAGCAGCCCGTGGAAGCCAGGGTCCAGGCCATGACGGCCTACGAGCTCCTTCCATCCGGCAGTGCTATCCTGAACGGCAGCAGGGCCAGCGCCCTGGCCCTCGCCTCCAGAGCCTGCGCCATGCAGGGAGAACCTGACGAGGCGGCCAAGCTGGCCAGCAAGGCGCTGAAGCTGGTTCAGGACATTCCCGGGATGGAGAGGATGGCGGAGGAACTCCGTCACATGGTATCGTCGGGTCCGCAGGAGGGCCCCGAAGGGGAAAACTGATCCGTTGAGGAAGACCCTGTGGTCCCTGGTCTTCGCCGTGGCCGTCTATACGGCGATCGTGTTCCTCACAGACGTGAAAGCCGTTGGGGACGCACTGTCCTCCATGGACCTGCTCATGGTTCCCCTGTTCATCTCCCTCTCCCTCACCAATTACGTACTCAGGTTCCTCAAGTGGCAATATTTCCTGGGCAGGGTGGGAGTTGCCATCCCGTGGGGGGAGAGCTTCATGGTCTTCCTGGCCGGGTTTTCCATGACCGTGTCCCCGGGTAAGCTGGGGGAGCTGTTGAAGTGCTACCTCATCAAGGACAGGATGGGGATACCGGTCTCAAGGACATCGCCGGTTGTGGTGGCCGAGAGGATAACGGACCTGCTGAGCATGATACTCATAGCCATGGCCGGTCTGCTCATGGTAAGGCACAAGGGTGCACTGCTCGCGGTCGCCGCAGGCTCCATTCTGGTGATCGTCGTCATGGTCCTGCTTCTCTGGGACAGGGCCTTCTGCGCTCTGACGGGCCTGCTGTGCAGGATCGGCCGTTTCAGGGAGCGAAGGGAGAGCATGGTGGGTTTCCAGAGGCACTGCCGCAGTCTCCTGGACCTTCGAAGCCTTGCAGTATCGGTTCCCCTGGGCATGCTGTCATGGGGTGCCGAGGCCATGGTTCTATGCCTTGTCTCCATGTCGCTGGGTATCGATCCTGCGCTTCCGGTAGGGGTCGCTCTCCTGGCCCACTCCGCCGGGACGATAGCAGGCGCTGTTTCACTGATACCCGGCGGCCTGGGACTTACGGAGATAACCATAGGCGCCGTCCTGATGATCTCCATGTCCAGTGCGGATGCTGCGGCCACTACGATCATCATGCGGTTCGCCACCCTGTGGTTCGCCGTGGTGCTGGGTCTTCTGGTGCTCGGTCACCTGAGAAGGAACAGATGCACCGCCAAGCCGGCACCACCCGTCAAGGAATCTGCCACATCGTAGTACTCTCCCTGAAGACCACGAGCCGGGTGTGCGGGACTGCTCAGCGGGGATTTCCCTTTCATGGAACATTGACCGGGGCTGCGGGGTAATATATTACTGAACATGTGACGGGATAGTATTCCGGCTGACTTATCGGGCTTCAAGCCGGCTCAGTACACTTACTGGATGGAGAAGGTCCTATCATGAGAACACTGCCTTTTATTATCGCCCTGGCCATGGTCTCACCGCTTTTCGCCGTAGGCCTTGAACCCTCCAGCTTCTCTCTTGTGGAGCCCACCGGTTCCTGGTTCAACCCTGAGTTCTCAGGGTTCGCCAGTTTCAGCATGATCACCGGCGGGGGCAGGACCCTGGCAGGTGGGCTTACCGTGGGAACCGTTTCTTTCTCGCTTCATCCGGACTGGGATGCAGCCATCGACATAGGGTACGCAAGGCTCTACGATTTCCATGGGTTCTCCGCCGGCAGGGTACTGGGAGGACTGGACCTCAGATGGAGACCCTCGGACGATTTCTCCGTTCAGCTTCATTTCAGCGGTTCACTTCCGGATTCCTCCCTGACGGGATTCTGACAACTGCATCCAATTCTTTTCTGCATGTGGCTGCTGCCGATGGTGTTCTCCACCGGTGACTCGCTGAGCAGGGCCGGGAATCTTCCCGAGGCGCTGCCCGTGCTCATGGAGGAAGTCGCCTCCGACCCTGCCGATCCCTGGCTCCTATACCGCCTGGCCTGGACGGCGAACAGGATGGAGAGGCCGGATGTGGCACTTCAGGCAGCAATGGCCGCGTGGACCATGGAGCCGTCCAACGAGTGGTTCCTGGCTGAGTTCCTCAGGGCGCTCCGAAGCCTCGAGATGTATGATGAGGTGCTGGACTGCGCAGATCTTGTGAGAGGCGGCGGCGTATGCCGTTACTACCTTGCCGATTGCGACAGGAAGCTGGGTGTCCATCCCTCAGAGTCCATGGAGTACCTTCTGGAGACCGCCGGGTCTGAGGACGACTCCGCCGGCGCCGACGCCTGCATATGGCTGGCCGTTCTCCATCAGGACCATTCCGAAGGGGACAGTTCCCTCCTGCTGGCAGCAAGGGCCGTGGAACTCATGCCCGATGAGGATTTCTACAGGTGCTTCCTGGCGGAGCGGCTGGCGGGATCGGGGGACCTGCAGGGTGCAAGGGAGCAGCTACATCACCTGAGGCTACGCGGCGACACCGGGTACTCTTACTGGCAGGCAATGGCGGCGCTGGCCGAGGCA
>CAZXEF010000055.1:0-15612 GCA_964639605.1 uncultured bacterium
GGGGCGCGCGGCGCTCCAAGGCGGTGGCGAGCTCCTCCAGGGTGGTGCCATGGGTCCTGAGAAAGAGCGTGCCCCTCTCCATTGACTCGGGCTTGTTGCATACGGCCACTCCCCTGTCCGCAAGGGCCTGCAGGACCTGTGGATTATGGACAAGCTCACCGTATATGGCGTAGGGGTCTTCACCCTCCCTGAGGGCGGCCAGGACCATGTCCACGGCCCGGCGGACCCCCCAGCAGAAACCGGCTGTGCGTGCGGTTATTACTCCCAACAGCTGCTCCTTGCAGGTGTTACGGCGAGGTCATCAAAGAAAAGGGGCGGCGGTCGAAACCGCCGCCCCTTTTCAGGCATTCAGAGAATGACTACCTGTAGAGACCCTTGATGGCCCCCCAGCTCTCGTTGTCGAGAGGCAGGGTACCATCAGCCCTGGCGAACCAGTCGATGGCTTCAGAAACGGGGATCAGGGGATCCCAGAGGATGAAGTCCTGGCTGTAGAAGGTGTGGACTTCACCGGTGAAGTTGCCGAACTCGTCGTAAAGGCCTGAGGGAACTCCCGCTGCGGAGTAGATGGTGGTATTGGCCACCATCCAGAAATCGGTTCCCGTGGAAATGGGCGTGCTGTAGTTCACGATGGTGGCTGTGTAGTGCAGAGCGGTGATATCATCAGCCTGCAGCTGGGTTACCGGCATGGATCCGTCGCCGGTCCAGAGCTCGACGCTTATCTGGTCTGTATCCCAGGGTGAGTTGGGGTGATGGTAGAACCACCACTCGCAGAAATCGCACTCGAAATCGGTGGCGCCGGGCAGGAAGTCGGTTATGTCGAACCAGGTGCCGAAGTAGGGCGTTCCGCTGTAGATCCACTTGGGAGTTCCATCGTCGTTCTTCAGAAGGTCGTCCGTACCACCAATGCCTGCGAGACCATCGACCCTGATACCGTCGATGGCGAATGCAAAGGCCGATACAAGAGCAAGTACAATAAGTACCTTCTTCATTTGTACTCCTTTCGGTTTATGGGTTCACTTTAACAGCTTGGTTACTATGCAAGGGGTGAAAATTGCTGTCAAGGCCGTGAATTTTGGACCCGGCTGGAGCTTCATGATTCCATCTTTCTCATTGCGTCCCTATATTTTGCCGCGGTCTCGAAATCCAGCCTCTCCGCTGCCTCCAGCATCTTTCTTTCGAGGAACACGACTGCCTCCTCCCTTGTTCCCGGCATGCCATCGAGAAGGTCTTTCTTCTCCGCGGCCGGATGGAAGATATCGGCTATGCTTGTGGCGCTGATGATCTGGTCCCTGGTTTTCCTGATGCCCTCCGGGGTTATACCGTGCTCCTCGTTGTACTCCAGCTGTATAGCCCTTCTCCTGGCAGTCTCCTCCATGGCGAACTCCATTGAATCGGTCATCCTGTCCGCGTAGAGTATCACCTTCCCGGCCATGTTCCGGGCGGCTCTTCCGGCTGTCTGGATGAGACTTGTCCTTGACCTGAGGAAACCCTCCTTGTCAGCGTCGAGTATCGCCACCAGAGAGACTTCCGGCAGGTCAAGTCCCTCCCGGAGCAGATTGACACCCACCAGCACATCGAAATCCGCAAGCCGAAGCTCCCTGAGTATCGATACCCTTTCCAGGGCGTCCACTTCGCTGTGGATGTACCTTGCACTGATGGACAGGTCCTGAAGGTATGACGTGAGCTCCTCCGCCATCTTCTTGGTCAGCGTGGTCACAAGGACCCTTCCGGATGACTCCAGTGCCTTGCTTACCTCCGATACGAGATCGTCAATCTGGGTCGAGGCCGGTCTGACCTCCATCTCAGGGTCCACCAGTCCGGTGGGTCTTACTATCTGCTGAACCACTCTGGCGGACCTGCTGAGCTCGTACTCGGACGGAGTCGCGGACATGCATACCTTCTGCCCTGTCACCTCCACGAACTCCTCGAGGTACAGGGGCCTGTTGTCCAGGGCCGAGGGAAGGCGGAACCCGTTCTCCACCAGGGTCTCTTTCCTTGACCTGTCCCCCCTGTACATCGCGGCCAGCTGCGGTATGGTCCTGTGGGATTCGTCGATGAACACAAGCATGTCGCCCCCGGTGAAGTAATCGATCAGGCATGCGGGTCTCTCACCCTGACCCCTGCCGGACAGGTGCCTGCTGTAGTTCTCTATGCCGCTGCAGTAACCGGTCTCAGCCAGGAGTTCAATGTCGTACCTTGTCCTGGTCTCCAGCCTCTGGGCCTCCAGCAGCTTCCCCCTCTGCCGGAAGCTCTCAAGGGTCTCCTCCAGCTCCCGCTCTATCCTGCCGATGGCCAGGTTCAGCTCCCTCTCCGAAGTAACGAAATGCCTGGCGGGGTAAATGAATACCTCCTCCAGATCCTCCTGCACCGCCCCGGTCAGATGGTCGATCCGTCTTATGCTCTCAACGCTGCTGCCGAAGAACTCCACCCTGACCGCCATGCTTCCGTAGGCGGGGACCACGTCCAGCACGTCTCCCCTGACCCTGAACCTTCCCCTTGTCAGGGCGACGTCGTTCCTGGAATACCTCATGTCCACCAGGTCCATCATGAACCTGCCCATGTCCATGCTCATGCCCCTGCGGGCATGGAGCATCCCCTCCGCGAATGTGGACGGGTTTCCCAGACCGTAGATGCAGCTGACGGAAGCTACCACAATGACGTCCCGCCTGGAGAGCAGTGAGGCGCTGGCCCGGAGCCTGAGCCTGTCCAGTTCCTCGTTCAGGTCGGCGTCCTTCTCGATGAAGGTGTCGGTGGTGGGTATGTAGGCCTCGGGCTGGTAGTAGTCGTAATAACTGACGAAGTACTCCACCGCCGCGTCCGGAAAGAACCCCCTGAGTTCACTGTACAGCTGTGCGGCCAGTGTCTTGTTGTGGCTTACCACCAGTACCGGCCTGTCCATTCCGGCTATCACTCCCGCCATGGTGAATGTCTTCCCCGAACCGGTGACACCCAGCAGGGTCTGCCACTCCTCCCCGCTCCTGAGGCCTTCGGTCAGTGACTCGATGGCCGCGGGCTGGTGCCCGGAAGGCTGGAATTCACTCACGAGGGTGAAAAGGGACATCTATCCCCTGAGGCAGGGCAGGCGGACCTCCAGGGCGGAGACGGGCCGGGTTATGCCCCAGCTGCAGAGTACCTCTGGATGAACCTCTCCAATGATACCCGAGCTGCACCCTTCGATGATAACAGCCGCGCACCGTCCCGGAACGAACCGGCCGTCATCCGCCGGTTCAAGGCAGAGGGATACTCCTCTTGAATGGCAAAGGGAACCAAGAGTGGAATGAACATCACCGAAATCCGCATCGTTGCAGCAGACAAGGCAGGCCAGCATCACGTCCGTGCTGCAGATACCCTCCGGGTCCCTTACAAGGACCTCCCCGGATTCGAAGATGCGATGAGGGTAGGCCGCGTGGGCGCTGGTGCTCTCCACTTCCAGAAGACCCGGGAGCAGCGAGTTGCGGACTACGCCGTATTCCCTGGTCATTGGATTGGCAATGGCCACAGGCGGGACAGGGGTCCCGGTCTGGACCGAGACCTTCTCGAAGCTTGTCAGCACCGGGCGCAACACCTCCTCGAACCCTGCCCCCACCAGCAGCAGCCTCACCGAGTCCGCCAGCTCCTCCATGGGGGCGCTCCTGCCCTGGGTGAACCGGTCGGGCAGAAGGGGATCGAAGGATCCCAGTCCCATGGATATAGCAATGTCCTCTATCATGTCCACGGGGTGAATTCCGTCGCGCCGGTACGGAGGCAGCACTCCAGTCACGGACATGCCGTCAGCCGTGACCGAGGCGTAGTCCATCCCCCGCAGCGCCTCCATGGCGCGTGAGGGAGTTATCTCCAGTCCCAGTATCCTGCGGACCTCTTCCACTGTGGTCGTCATGGTGTCGGCGAAGACCACGGGACATGAGGATGTACGGCCGGGGTGGTCGTCCGGATAGATGACCCTTACAGGCGAAATGGCTGCTCCCCTGTCCTGAAGGTTGCAGGCCAGAATCGTGGCAGTGAGCTGCACCGTCTCCCAGTCGGTCCCGGTGACCTCACAGAAAAGCTCCGAGTCCCCGGGGCGGACCCTTCCCGTGGTCTGGCTGTTGAGTATCGGAGGGAAAGACAGGATCGAGCCTGCATCATCCTGGAGCACCGGGTAGACGCCGGCTCCGCTGAGAATGTGTGCGTATGTCCGGCCGGTCTCGGTATCACTGAGCACCTGGGCCAGTGTCATCTCCCCTTCCTCCCCCAGAGGAACGAAGGATACATCCGGCGAAGCTGCCCGATAGCTCACGGGGAACCGGATCTCGCCCAGTCTGTAGAATCCTGCCCCTGCGGTCTTCCTGTTCCTCCCATAGGACGCTGCCAGCTTCTCCTGGACCTCGATAAGGGCTTCCAGCTCCTCCTCGTCAGGAGCCCATCCGCATGCGGTGAAAGCGGCTACGAAGGGGCGTACGTCCCGAAGGTCCCCGTCCACGCGGATCTCAAGGTCATTCACGGGAAGGTCCGACAGGTGATCCTCGGGTCCGTGGGCATGGCATCGGAGAGCCCTTGCGACTCCTTCCACGCACCACAGGTCAGGCCTGTTGGTATCGTTCAGTTCCAGTTTCAGCAAATCGCCCCCGGAGGAGTCTATCTCCCCCTTGACCAGGGACAGGAGGTCGGCGAGCCCGTCGTCTCCGGGGTCTTCGATCCGGGCCAGGCGGAACAGATCCCTTCTGCTCACATCGATCTTTGGCATACTACTCCCCCCTGCCCTTGAGGAGGCTGTCGGGTCTCACCCTCATGTTCCGCAGCCTGGAGAGGTCCGGCGTGACAAGATCGCGTATATCGTCCAGTCCCATGGCCAGCATGGCCATCCGGTCCAGTCCAAGTCCCCACGCTATCACCGGGACCTCGATTCCCAGGGGGAGGCAGACCTCCGGTCTGAAGAGGCCGGCACCGCCACCCTCTACCCAGCCAAGGACCGGATGATGTATGTGCATCTCCACCGAGGGCTCCGTGAATGGGAAATATCCCGGCAGGAACTTGTAATCGGAAGCTCCTGCTATCTCCGAAGCGAACAGAGCCAGGAGGCCCATCAGATGCCTGAGGTTGATCTCCTCGCCGAGTACGATACCCTCCACCTGAAAAAAGTCCGGGAGGTGGGTGGAATCCACCTGGTCGTACCTGAAGCATCTGGCTATCCCGAAGTATTTGCCGGGGACTTCCGGGTCCGAGGCCAGGGTCCTGGCCGAAAGAGCCGTTCCCTGGGAACGCATTATGGCCTGAAGGGACTGCCGGAGGCTGAAACTGTAGCCCCAGCCCCTCCCTCCCGTGTCTCCGCCGTTCTCATGGGCGGCGGCCACCCGCTCCTCCAGGCGGGAGGGGGGGGGAGGCACGCTGCAGCCCTCTTCGAGGTAGTAGACATCGTGTATGTCCCTGGCGGGATGGAACTGCGGCATGAAGAGGGCGTCGTTGTTCCAGAACTCGCTCTCTGCCAGGGAGCCCCTCATCTCAGTGAAGCCGAGGGCCACGAACCTCTTCCTCACTGTATCGAGGAATTGTCTGTAGGGGTGGAGTCTGCCCGTATGGATCTGGGAAGGCGGCATATCCAGGGAGTACCTCCTGAAAGCCGCATTGCGCCACTCTCCATCTGCCAGCACTCCCGGAGTTATGGCCCCGATGGTCACCGTCTCCCTTGCCCGTTTCAGAGCTTCAAGTCCTTCATCCGTGATAGCGACCGTCCGCGTGACCACGGTAACGACAACGAACTCCGCCCTGTCCCTTCCGCGCTTCGGGCTTCTCTCACGCACAATGGCCGCGGTCTCCCCGGAAAGTGATCCCAGCCCTACCTCTCCGCCGTCTTCCAGGGTCCGGTAGACCTGTTCCCAGAGCTTTCCGTAGGGATTGTCCTCCGGATCCGACGCCAGATGGACAAGGTCACCATCCTTCCTGACCAGGCCGCTCCTGAGAAGGGCTCCAAAACCGCTCCCCCACCGTCCGCGATCGAATGTGGAATCCTCCTGGATCTCCTTAAGTGTCCCGGTCCCTTCGGCCAGCCGCCGGAGGATGGCAAGCTCAGGTGTAACGCCGACTTTCAGGCTGGAAATCCCAAGAGGCCCCAGCTGGACGAACTCCTCCTCCTCCCTGGAGACCTCGCTGACGAGTTCTCTGGACAGCAGCCACTCCACCGCCCTCCTGTACGAACCTTCCTCGGGGAGGTCGCTGTTCTCGATGATCTCCCTGTCAGTCGATGCTCCATGCTCATCCAGATATGCAAGCAGTGTCTTCTCCAGCGGATGGAGGTCCCTGTCAGCAGTCACTTATGTCCTTTCGCCTTTCATGGCACCTTCCAGAGCTCCAGGTCCTCAGTGAGGAACATTCCCTGCTCCGGCCTGGGCACCGCGTTCTCACCCTTGAGCAGCGCTCCGCACTGAGGGCATACATAGGTGTTTGCGGTCAGCTCCGCATCGCACTCGGGGCAGATCAGCTGCAGTCTCTCATCGATATAGGTCATCAGCTCCAGTGCGGAAACATAACCGTTTCCATCGGCATCCGCATCTCCGCGGGATCCCCTGAGTAGAATGGGGGTCAGTACCCTTTCACTGACGCTGAGGTCCTCCCTGGCCGCGGTGAGCACCATGACCTGGCTTCCCGGAGAGAAATCGTTCACGAAACCGCCGGAGTGGCAGGCGTCGAAGAAAAGGAATACCGGAGCCCGGGCCAGAGAGTCCACAAGCCCTGCAACAATGTCGTCAGAGACGTCCCCGTCGTAGAGGCAGAGGTACTCGTTTGCGGAGTCGGCCTCCTCCGGTCCTCCGGATCCGGGGTGGGAACGGTCCCCATGGCCGCTGTAGAAGACGACGACCTTGTCCTCCCTTCCAGCCCTCTCAAGGAGGGAGGCCATGCCTCCCGTGAACTCGTCGACGGTACTCATGGCGTCCACCAGGAGTATCACGTGATCCTCGGGGATGCCCTGGTCCACAGTGAGGAACTCGTAGAATTCAACGGCGTCCATGCTTGCCCTGTTCAGGACGTCGGCGGAGGAGGGATAGCCGCTGATGCCCGCGCTGATGGCCCATGTCTCCGGGAGAGGCGAGGGATCCGCAAGTCCGGTCCTCCGGATCCGGTTTACCTCCAGATCGTAGGCCGTCTCCCCCACCCTCTCGTAGAGGTATACCGTAATGCCGTACTCAGCATCTTCTTCCGCATAGACCTCCACAGCCTCGTCTCCGGCTGCGTCAACGGCACTGAGCCAGCCCTCTGCCACCAGGTCCATACCGGGTCCCGTGACATACAGGTCCAGGTCGACCTCCCTGTCCTCGCCTGAGAGTCCGATGTCGAGGATGGTCCCGGCCTCTGCGGATACGGTGTAGAAAGCGTCGGGGCTTTCAGACGTTATCATGCCCGTGGAGATCCGGTCAAGGATCAGGGCATCCGCCTGTGAGACGGTGACCTGAGCGTCCCCCTGGATGTCGGAAGCGGCGAAGTAAGGATCGATCCATACCGTATCCCCTGCGGCAATATAGATAAGGAACTCCTCGTCACCCCTCAACGATGCGAAGGTCAGAACCGGTTCTCCCTCGCCCCTCCATACGCGAACATCCCCGTCCCTGGTCTTGTCGAACAAGGTGCTCACCCTGAACAGGCCTCCCGCAGCGGGAGAGAAGCCGACGGGCTGACTTGTTCCCAGGCCAAGACCCACCGTCTTCCTCACCGGGACGGTCCTTTCGAGGATGCCGGGTTCACGTGTGCTGATCATGTACGCTGCGGCATCTCCCTCTCCAGGGTCGAACAGCAGCACGTCCGCCACCACAGCCTCCGTGGATGGGTAGAGGAGAAGCGATTCCACGGAGGAGTAGGACTGGCTTCCCATGATGTATTCACCCTCCCCGTCATGGAGCTGCAGGTCGATGTCGGCACCGGCTGTCAATATGGTCAGGTCCAGGAAGTACATCGAGTCGTGTTCGGGGATCATGAACCTGTGCATCTCGCCGGAGCTTATCATCCCGTACTCCCCCGATGGTTCGAATGACTGGAACTGGCCTGACGGCTCCGCCGAGAGCAGGAATTCACCAGTTCCGGATTTCCCGTACCTGCTCACCACCACGGTGACCGTCTCGGTGGGAAGCATGGACACAGTAACGGTCTCGAATCCCTCCAGTGACATGCTGCTGCCCCAGAGCCTCATGCCGGTCCCGTACACTTCCAGGTCCAAGTCGGTCCCCCCCGTGCCCTCCAGCCTGAAGGTCCATCTACCGGCACTTCCCGGGCTGAAAGTGAAGGTCCTTGCCATTACGTTCCTTCCCACGACTCCCTCCAGCTCCTCACCGAGGGAGATTGCAGAAGGTCCCACCGTATCGACTCTCAGAACGGCGGTTCCCCCGGCCGGCTCCGAAGGCTGGAGGTTTATGTAGAACCAGTAGTCGCTGAACGCGGAGAGGACCATTTCACTGCCGGGGTCAGCGGTGCAGAGTATGTTCCCTGACTCATCGTAGGCCGCCATGGCCATCCTTTCGGGGGAGGATACACTGAGACAGACATAGTCATCCTCCAGTATCCTTACCCATCCCTCCCCGGAGGAGAGGTCCACTACCGCTTCCTCTCCGGCGGTCAGGGTCTGCACATCCCCCGGGTCCGGCAGCACCACACACAAAAGAACTGCGGGCAGAATGAATAGCATGATGACCTCCAAAAAAGGTTGCTTTGACGTTGACTTCACTCACGCAGCAGGGCCTTGCAGACTCTGGATCCGGTCCTCTACAACCCCCCGCACTCATCCCTGAAATTCGTGGCGAAAGAGCTGAAACCAGGCTCCGATACGGGGATCTTCTCCGCTTCCCTCAGCCTTAGGGCCAGGTCCCAGCAGCACAGCAGAACGTAACCCAGCATTCTCCGATGGAGGGAGAGCACTGCAGGGACCGTCTGGCCGGGATGACCCAGCCTGAGGACGAAGCACCCGTCACGAACACGCCGGGGAGGCCAGACCAGAAAGGAAATCTCCAGGGAGCTGTCGGTGACATCGGATGTCCTGAGCAGCGCTTTGAACAGCTCAAAATCCCCCCCGAGATGATGCATGGCGGATCGCATCTGATGGCGGGTCCGTATGGAATTGGCCAGGGGGGGCGGGAGACTTGTCGTGAAGACGGCGGGTTCGTCCCTGGGATAGCCCAGTTCCAGCAGTGCCGAAGCTTCCCACAGACATGCCCCGAAAAGACCGGCAGCTATGTCGGGGGGAAGGTAGATAGTGGTCCGTGATATGCCTGAAAGAAGGTTGAGGTACTTGGAGAGCCTGTCCACCCTGCCGCTGGAGGGACTCCTGGCTATCTCGTTGACATGGGTACGAAGCGTGTCGAATCCGTCCATCCTAACCTCGGAGGTTCTTCCCCCGCTCCATATTGCGGAATAGTAGAGGAGTCTGGAGATGCTGTCCGGATCCCTGAAGTTCGACGGGAAATGGGTCATGTTTCCCTTGACCTGGGATGATACCTGTCCATCACCGATCTCAGCCAGCTTCTGTCAACGCTGGTGTAGATCTCCGTGGTCCGGATGTCGGAGTGCCCCAGCAGCTCCTGTACAACCCTGAGGTCGGCTCCTCCCTGCAGGAGATGGGTGGCGAAGGAATGCCTCAGTGTATGGGGATGGACCTGTTCCTTCAAGCCGGCCATACCGGCGGAGGTCCGCACTATGTTCCACACCGTCATCCTGGAGAGCGGATTGCCCCTGTAGGTAAGGAAAAGAACCGGCGTTGACGAGCCGCTGGAAAGAAGAGGCCTCGCCTCGTCCAGGTACCTGGATATCCATCTGACCGCAACTCCCCCGATGGGGACCAGCCGCTCCTTCGATCCCTTGCCCAGCGGTCTGACCATGGACTGGTCCAGATGGACCCTGGCTACGGTCATGCCGGTTATCTCGCTTTCCCTGAGCCCGGCTCCGTACGCGAGTTCCATAAGCGCACGGTTCCTCACGGAGAGGGGTGAATCACCTTTCCATACCTCTATCATTGCCTTCACGGTTTCCACGCTGACGGCATGGGGAAGCCTGTCGGGCTTTCTCGGGGAGGGCATCAGTTCCGCCGGGTTGTCCTCCCGCAGTCCCGATATCTGCAGGTACCTGTAATAGCCCCTGACTGCGGATAGCTTCCTCCTTATGCTGGTGGAAGAGTAGCCCTCCGACGAAAGAAAGGACACATAGTCCGCCAGATCGGCATAACTGGCTGCGGATATGTCAGCCATCCCCTCCGAAACAGGGACAGCATCCTTGCACGCTCCGGAGAGCCAGCGGAGGTAGTGTTCCAGGTCCCTCTGGTAGGCCTCCACAGTGGACAGGGCCAGCTTCTTCTCCAGGGCAGAGTATTCCAGGAAGGAATCCAGCGACGGAGACCCTATCAGTGTCTCAGCCATTCTTCGCCAGCCATGCCCTGAAACCCTCACCCTCACCGTTCGACCGGACGGCCTTCAAGTTCTCTCCCCGGCTGAGAGACACCGATACTCCACGGGATTCCAGCTGGTGGACAGCAAGTATTGCACTTGTATGGTCCATGTACTCCCTCAGAAGTAATGGAGCCTTCCGGAGCAGGTCCCATGACTCCCTCAGAGAGACACCCATGACATCCCTGAGTGCTTCGGCCACGGTATCCTCGTCCTCCGGGGCCGGTCTGCAGAGGAACAGCCTCAACGGCTTCCCTCCGGAGATCTCTCCGAGGTTCCTGGTGATCCTGTTCGCCGAAGCCACGGTTTCCGGGCTGGATAATTCGGATCCCGTTCCGGAAGCGGCGGCTTCCGTTCCGGTTTCATCTCCAAAGAGGTCGGCTTGCGTTTCCTCCCCCTCTCCCAGGACCGGAGGCAGCAGCCTGTCCGTATTGATACCTGCCGGTGGGGGAAAGAGGCACACTACATCCGGGGCCGGCTCGTCTGCCCAGAGGGAATGCTCCCTGGTCCCTACAACGGGCGGAGGGTCGGTGGAGGGGGCTTCAGGGGGCAGGAATTCCAGTATGTGAGGTACTGCATCGACTCTCGGATCGGGGAGTACGGGAGGTTCCAGCCCGTAATCCTCAATGTGCGAGACACCGGGAGCTCCAACGGCGAATCTAGCCGGTGGATACATTACCACGACCCCGCCATCGGTCTCGATCATGTCCAGCGGAGGCGGCTCAGCCTGGAAGCCGTCAGGGAGTCCTACGACCGGAGGGGTCTCTTCCGCAGCCTCCTGGCCTTTCTCCGGTTCCTTCCGGAACAGCGAATCGCTGGCTTCCTCCTCTTCCCCGGTGGGAGTCCACGATCTGAATACGGCGTTGGACTTCCTCCTTTCCGAGAGGCTCTCCTGGAACGGGGTCTCGGTCTCTATCCTCACTATGCCGCCCGCTTCGGTGACGGACCTCTTTATCCTTTTCGCGGCCTCGCTGTCCACACCCTTGCTAAGGACGAAGGGCATCCTGGAGAGCCAGAGGATTATCTGCTCCTGGGGGAGTCTGGTCAGTTCCTGGAGCCTTCTTCTGAGGCGGGTCCTGTATCCCGGTCTGTAATTCACCAGCAGGACCCTGAACAGGGCGACGGGCTCCGTCCTGACGTCACTGTCCGGAAGGACCCTGACGGATATCCCTTTATCCCGTTTCAGTCTGTCGGCGAGTTCCTGGGCCTCGGTCTCCGAGAATCCGCCGCTGACCACCTTCTCATCGCGGCTGAACAAAAGGAGTATACTGTCGACAGGAAGGCCCGTGCGCTCATTGAGCACCTGCACTGACGCCTCGGACGGGCTCTTGCCGAGGACCTCGACCTTCCATTTCATGCGCTTTTCCGAACCGGGGCGGCTACAGCTGTCTTCTGATGAGTTCGATCCTGTCCCCGATCCTCACCAGATCAGAGGTGGAGACGGAGAATACCATGACAGCGGCAGTATCATCGGTGGTATCCAGTACAATCAGCTCGGCAACCTGGACGTCAGGTGTCACTTCCGTCCCTCCCGCGGGATCCGTCACCTGCTCGCCGTAGTTGTACATGCAATAGATATCTCCCGGCCTGAGGCCGTCAGACGAGCCCCTGTCGATGTAGGCCACATCGTAGGAGTAGATCCTCTCCATCTCAGCGTCCTGGAAGGCCAGTACGTAGGCGTCCAGGTCTTCCACAGTCTCGGACGATGCCACGGGGATAGGTGAGGCGGCGTTGTAGGGCACCAGAATGTCGCCATAGGTCACCGGTATATAGGAGTGCTCCAGAAGGGCCACACTGGATCCCTGGTCGGTGTCCACTACTCTGCACACTCCGGACACCCTGTAGACATCGCCAAGAAGGGCTCCGGTTACGGGATGCCTTACGGCCTCTCCCTGTTTGTAGAGCTTGTAGACCATGCCCGGCTGCACACCGTCGTCCCAGCCTATGTCGATGGCCAGCAGGTCACCGGGATAGGAGTTGATGTCCTCGAAGGGGTCTTCCTCTTCCAGGTCAGTGTCGATCACGTAACCCGAGGGCTGCAGAGGTGTGTCAGTGACCATTCCCGCGGTTTCCAGGACCAGCCTGCTGATCAGCGATCTGCTGCTGGAGCTGGAGGTGGTGTAGATCCCGCCCGCGTACAGGGTCCCCTGATCCACAATTGCCATCTCACCAAAAATGTCGGGGATGATGAGCTCGGTCCCTGGCTGGAGGTATCTGACCTCTACTCCTGGATTAGCACTCAGGATCTTATCCCAGTAGAATGGGTTGTCGTAGTACTGCATGGAAAGATCCCACAGGGTGTCCCCGTATCTTATGTAATGTGTCCTCGCACCGCTTGCGATGGAGAATGTCCCGGTCAGAAGGATGACCAGGACCGACAGAACCAGAGTGAAGCGTTTCATAACAGACTGACCTCCCGGGTGGTCCATATTAATGAGCGAACTTCATAACTTCATAATATTCTAAGTTCACATATTACTCAAGTCAAATAGGTGCATCTCCGTACTAATCCGGTGAGGGGTACAGGACCGAGTGGCCAAGGGCTCCGGGGGTCCTGACGACGGTCACGGTGAAAGACCCCCCCACGCCGGCGACCGATTCCCTGTTGGGCCGGTTCACCGCAAGCAAAAGCTCTCCGCTGCCCGGAGAATCACCGGTCCAGCTGCTTCCGGCTGCCACGGGACTGGTCTCTCCCACGGCCATCACCAGTTCCCCGTTGGTCGCTCCAGGGACCAGGGCCATGGCGGTGGAAAAATAGTCTATGCCCGACGGCCCGCAGGCACCGGTTTCCATGGATACCATTCCGCTGGCGTCGACCACCAGCCGGTCACCCTCGGTGATTTCCATCCCGGTGCTGACCCATCCCGCGGCAGCGGGAACCTCGAGGGTAATTCGTGCTTCGCTGGAGGACGGGCTCCAGATTATCGAAGCCACCTCATCGTCGGGGATCTCCAGGGTACCCGTCCCGTTCCCTATGGTAAAGGTGCCGTCAGCGTATCGGATATAGCCCCGGCAGTCGATACCACCCTCCCGGGAGAAGACCCTTCCCTCATCCTGTTCCAGTGCTATCTCCGAGCCGCTTATCCTCACGACCCCCCCATCCACCGATTCAAGCTTGCCTGAGAGTACTTGGCCCTGAGCAGTGATCAGCCTGTCAGGCCGTCGTTTGCATCCAGCAAGACAAGCAGCACTTATCAATACCAGCACCGTGATCTTGAACATGATGGTGTTATGGAACATGGATGCTGCAGATCTCATTATCGCTGTACCTCTTTCAAGTCCGGAATGAAGCTGCCAAGCACATCCTTGACCCTGTCCACCAGTTCGAACTTCATGATCTTTCTGGTCTCCTCGGGTATCTCCTCCAAGCTCTTGCTGTTCTCGGACGGGATGAATACCCTTGTTATTCCGGCGGCCAGGGCTCCCAGTGTCTTCTCCTTGATGCCCCCGACGGGCATGATCCTTCCCTGGAGACTTATCTCTCCGGTGACTGCGATATCAGGCGCCACGGGCTTTCCGGACAATGAGGACAGCATGGAGATGAGTATTGCCACCCCGGCGGATGGTCCGTCCTTGGGTGTGGCTCCAGAGGGTACGTGGAGGTGGATGTCGAGATGCTTGAAGTCCCTGTTCAGACCGTATTCCTCAGCATGTGACCTTATCCAGGAAAGCGCGGCCTTGGCGGATTCCTGCATCACGTCTCCCAACTGGCCCGTGAGGATCAGCTCTCCCTTGCCGTTCATGATGGTGCTCTCGATAAGGAGTATCTCACCCCCTGTGGGTGTCCAGGCAAGACCGGTGCAAACACCTACCCTTGGGTGGTCGGAGACTCTCTCATGGGTGTACTGCCTTGCACCGAGGAACTCGTGCAGCCTGGACGATGTGACGATGACCAGGTCCTTGCCGCCTGCGGCCACCTTCATGGCCACCTTCCTGCATATCTTGCCTATGGTTCGTTCCAGCTCCCTTACACCGGCTTCCCTTGTGTACTCGTCGATCATCGTGACGATGCCGCTGCTCCGGAAACGAATATGAATACCTGTGAGCCCGGCGTTCTTCATCTGTCTCCTCACCAGATATCTCTGCGCTATCTGAAGCTTCTCCGCTGCGGTATATCCTGGAATGCGGATTATCTCCATCCTGTCGCGCAGGGGCGAAGGGATCGTGTCCAGACGATTTGCCGTAGTTATGAACTGCACGCCGCTCAGGTCGAAGGGCACGTTCATGTAGTTGTCCCTGAAGGAGAAGTTCTGCTCCGGATCCAGCACCTCGAGAAGGGCCGAGGTGGGATCGCCCCTGAAATCGCTTCCGATCTTGTCCACTTCGTCCAGCATGAAGACCGGGTTGCTGCTGCCGGCCTCCTTGAGACCCTGGATTATCTTACCGGGCATGGCCCCTATGTAGGTCCTGCGGTGCCCCCTTATCTCGGCCTCGTCGTGGACGCCTCCCAGGGACAGGCGGACGAACCTCCTGCCCACTGCCCTGGCAATGCTCTTCCCCATGGAAGTCTTGCCTACACCCGGGGGTCCCACGAAGCACATTATTGGAGCCTTCCCTCCCGGGTTCAACTTCCTTACGGCCAGGAACTCCAGAATTCTCTCCTTGACGTCCTTCAGATCGTAATGGTCCTGCTCCAGCACCTTCTCTGCGCGGCTGATGTCCAGTCGGTCCTTCGTGGTCTCAAGCCAGGGAAGGCTGAGTATCCATTCGATATAGTTCCTTATCACGGCCACCTCGGGCAGGCCCGGGTTCATTCTCTCCAGCCTCTCAAGCTCCTCCATCGCAGCATCGTAGACCTGGTCCGGAAGCTCTTTCTCCTCGATCCTATCCCTCAGCTCCCCGGCCTCCGGGTTCTCGCTTTCGCCACCGAGTTCCTTCTGAATGGCCTTCATCTGCTCCTTGAGGATGTACTCCTTCTGGTCCTTCTCTATCTCGGTGCGGACCTGTCCCTGGATCTTGTTGCGCAGCTTCAGTATCCTTATCTCCTTCTCCATGATACCGGAAAGATTCCACAGCCTTTCAAGGACATTGTCTATCTCCAGTATCCTCTGCTTCTCGTCGTTGCCGGCCTCTATCCTGCTGGCGGCCAGGAAAGCCAGCTTCTCCGGGTCGTCGGAGAGCTCTATGAACTGAGTGTCGTCCGGAATGGTCCTGGTCAGATCGAAGATCTGCTTCAGCTGGATTCCCACTGTGTTCTGCCAGGCTTCCAGCTCCACCT
>CAZXEF010000056.1:0-13178 GCA_964639605.1 uncultured bacterium
CCTTGCCCTGGCCCTGAACCAGGAGTACATGTATCGGTACGGCAGGGACACTGACCACAGTTCGGGAATGGTGGTCAGTGGCCTTCCCCTGCCCCCCATCGAGGATATCGGTCTGACCGAGTTCGCCCAGGCCATGCCCGAGGAGTACAGGATCGAGGGAAACCCGGTGACAGCCTACCGCAGGTTCTACATCGCTGAGAAATCAGGCTTCGCAGCCTGGACCGGCAGACCCGTCCCCCGGTGGTTCGCTGAAGGGATCAGGTCTGTCTAGAGCCTGCTGCCCCCGTTATATGGGCAGGTACCATGTGACCTTGGCGTAGAGGCCCACGTCAGCTGAGCCGAAATCGCCGTTCCCGTCTTCGGTGAACAGGTTCTCCACAAGGAAGTAGACCATGCTCCCGGGCATGTACTGCCAGCAGAAGAGCATGTTCGCCCTTATCTCTCCGAACCGGCTCTCGGGGCTCTGGCTGAAATCCGTAACGAACCTCGAGTACTGCGAGAACAGCCTCAAATGGAGGTCAGGGCTGAAGATGTAATTGGTCCTGAATACCACCGACCTCCAGTCCGTGTCCCTGGTGTCCCAGTCACCGATGTCCCAGTTGTAGTTGGTGCCCTCCTCGGTCCGGAAGAGATTGCCCTCCAGGCCCAGTTCCAGAGCGGATGTAGGGTGAAGAGTCACCCTCGCGATGTAGTTCTGGAAGTCGCCTCCGCTCTCCCACTGCCCGACCCCGAAGCCTCCCCACACGTAGACGGGGTCGTAATAGTTGCTGCCGATCCTGAGGAAGACGTCGGAATGATCACCGTAGGTCCTGCCCTCGGGTCCTTCGTAGGGGTCGAACACCTCGCCGTTGTAATGGACCTCGGCTCCGAAGTTGATGCCGTTCTTCAGCGTGGCGTTCCCTTCAAGATAGGCGCTGCGGTCCATCACCTCGCCGCCGTCCTGCTTCAAGTAGTGAAGTCCGAGATCGTATCCGACCTCGCGGAATGTGAGCTCCGGTCTCATATTGTGCCAGAAACTGGCCCAGCCCTCCCAGTAACCCGTGACTGTAGTAAAACCTGTTCCGTTGACGTCGAAGGAGTCCCCCACGTACTCGCCGCCGACAGCGTACCCCACCATGCTGCGCAACCTGTTCAGGCTGAGCCTGTAGGCGCCGTCACTCTCCGTGTCTTTGTTCCAGCTTTCCGCCACGGCAAACTCCACAAGGTGGTCGCCCGGGATCTCGAAGGCGCCGTCCAGTGCCGCGGCACGGTTGTACCCGGACTGGAGGCTGTCCTGATCCCAGGTCTCCCTTGATACTGCCGACAGCCCGAGGTAGCTGTATGTGCCGAATTCCCTCACCGTGCGAAGTACCCCGTAGTTCCGGGCCGGGACCAGTATTTCGTCCCCGTTCGACTGGCTGGCGGTGACCGCGTCGAGGAAGCCTATCCTGTAACCTCCTCCCAGAGAGCCGGAGACCTTGGCGCCGCCGATGATGGGGATGACCTCCCCGTTGGGCGCCACAGCGCCTATCCTCCTTGAATAGAACATGTTGAAGGGCATTCTGAAGATGTTCTGGGATTCAAGGAAGAAGGGACGCTTCTCCTGTCTGAAGAGTTCGAAATGGGAGAGGTTCATCTCCGCCTCGTCCGCCTCCACCTGGCCGAAGTCCGGGTTCAGGGTAAAATCGGCCGCCAGACCGCTTCCCAGTCCCACCTTCACATCGACTCCGGCATCGTAGTCATGGTCCCATTCATCATCCAGCTGGTAATGGTATGATCTCCCGGCACCGTAGGGCCTTATCTCGGCTCCCAGCGAGCCCTCCACGTTCCTGATGCCCGTGAGCGGAGCGAAATTCTCCAGGTCCGCCATGGGTCCCGATTCGGACAGAACATACCAGCCGTTCTCCGAGGTCCGGCTCAGTATCCTCTGGAAGTTCACGGCCCATGTCTGCTCGTCGCAGTTGGAATTGAACCTGAGACAGCTCAGGGGGATAGCGAACTCCGCCGACCAGCCTCCGTCCACCTTTGCAGTCCCGCTCTCCCATACAGCGTCCCAGCTGTAGTCCCAGCCCCCCTGGGGATTAAGCTTGGAATCCATCTGGGAATTGGCCAGGCTCACCTCGAAGCTGGTGGCCTCCCTTCCGTCCCCCCATGTATCAAGAATGATCGCTATCCATTCGCCCGTTATGTAATCGTCCCTGGGAGTGAGGGCCTCGACCATGCTGTCATGGTCCGGGTCGGCCAGGAAGAAGCCGAAATAGACCTTCCTGTCATCGTAGAGGACGTAGATGTCCGTTGGTTCCGTCATCTCCTGACCGTAATCGGGGCTGAACTGCATGAAGAAAGAGTGGTTCACATCGGCCGATTCCCATGCCTGATCGTCCAGCAGACCGTCGATCCGGGGTCCGTTCTCGATCCTTACCGCATTGATGGGCTGGGGGGTGGAGAGAACGGAGGCGAGGAGAAGAAAAAACGTGAACATGATATCTCCCATCCAGGGTTCAGTTTTTGATAATCATACCCATACAGGGGAGACGAGTCAAATATATTCATATATATTATTGTATTTCAATAACTTAAAGGATATTATCCTTAATATGGAAAATCGGGTCCGCGGCTTCGGCGTACCGGGATCCGGTCCGGAGGTTAAAAAGAGATGTGTATGACTTCCATTGACTGCCCGACCCTGGTCTGCCACAGGACAGCGTGCCCTGCTGCCAGCTCCGAAGCGGAAGGGCCTCCCCAATCGTCATGCACCACCCAGATGGACGGGTACACTGTGAAAAGACTGTCCAGTGTCTGTTCCAGGCTTCTTCCGGGGGCAATCCGCTCGGTGTAGGGCTCCTCGCCTCCGTATGCCGTGCGGGGCATATCAGTGGTAGAGTAGAAGTCCCATGCAAGACCGCCGGACTGACCTCCCAGGACCAGGATGCCCTCATCGGTGCCCGCCCTCTCCTCCACCAGACGCACGGCTCCCCTCCAGTCCGACCTGTGGTAGGGGAAGCTCCTTATTCTGTAATAGGGAAGAAGCATTACAGCCGCCGCCAGGACCAGCAGGGGACCGGCAGACTTCCATCTCTCCGATGCCGCCGCCGCGGCGAATGCCAGCGGGACCCACATTATACAGAGGTGCCTCACCGTGGGATCTTCCTTCAGGAAGAGCATAAGAGGAACGACGATGAGCATCAGCAGCCAGAGCCTGAATCTCACGCTGAGGCTGCTCCTGAAGAAGAGGACCAGCGCCAGTACCAGGTCCAGGATGGAGAAGAAGAGCCAGAGGGCAAGCTGCCTGCCCTGCTGGAGCATCCCCCGACCCGCTTCCGCAAGGAGCCCGCCGGGAATCAGCCTTGCCAGCACGGTGGGTACCCTGGAGAGCAGGCGGTACCTGTAGATCATCGACATGTCCAGGGATGCCCTGGAGATCCTCTCGGACCTGAAAGTCGCCTGCTTCAGCATCAGGAGGGTGAATGGGGAGTAGAACGCGATAAATACTGCGGATACCGCCGCCAGCTTCTTCCACGAGATCCGTTCCCCGGATGGCACAGTGCAGTAAAGACCAAGGGCAGCGGCCACGAACAGCAGGAACATGTGCTGCACCAGAGAACCGGTTATCGCCACCGGCACCAGAAGGCAGAGAGCGGTACGGCTTCCGCGCCAGGCCCTGTCTGCCGTGTCCAGAAGACAGAAACCAAGCAGGGACAGTATCCCGTAGAGCCATGCCTCCTGTCCCAGGGACACGGCGAAGGGCGCCGCGGCCCAGAGCAGCCCGGCCCAGAAGGCGGGTCGCATGCCGGTCCTCCGGGAGATGAGGAGCATCAGGGGAACTGCGGCCAGGGCCGATGCCAGGGCCGGTATCATGCGAAGACCGGCTTCGCCCTGCCCGAAGACCATAGTGGAGAGCCTGAGGAACAGGAAGGCAAGCGGGGGATGCGGTGAGCCGGCCACGGACATCCTCACCAGTCCGACCGGATCCATGCCCATGAGTCCGGCCGCGTAGGCTTCGTCCACCCAGAGGCTCTTGGAACCTATCTGGACGAGCCTGAGGACCAGGCCCACGGCCAGGACCACGGAACAGGAAAGCCAGGTCCTGTCGGTGATGTACTTCTCGATGTTCCTCATGCAGCTCCCAGTCATGCAACTATCCGGTCCGGGGACACAGCTGCTAATCTAACGGATGGCTATTATCAGAGGTATTCCCGGAGATACCGGCATCCTCCCCCGCAGCTGTTCCATGATCGGCATTCGCTGCATTCGTCGTGGAAGCTGGAAGCCCTGAACTCGGTGACGACCCCGGAGCAGGTCATCTCCCGGAAGGAACTCTCCAGGAGGTTCCCAAGGATCACGGGACTCTGTTCGCATATCCTCAGGTCACCCCGGGGACTCACGGCCCATTTCGAGACGCCGCAGGAACAGGTGCCGAACTCTATACCGGGGAAATCCACGTGGGGATGGAGGCAGTCCTCGACAGGTATGGCGGTGTAGACCCTGATGCCGGGAGACATGGAGGAGATCTCGGATGCGCCTGCAAGGGCCGCATCCAGCTGGGATGGAAGGGGAAGAAGGTCAGGTCTGCCGGCTCCGGCGCCGGTGGGAACGAACCTGTTCAGTGCCATGGCTTCCGCTCCGAGTGCATAGGCCAGACGGACCGCCCTCGCGGTCTCCCCGTAGTTCATCGAGGTCATCAGGTGGGAAACCGTGAGCCTGGCACCCGCCTTCCTGACCTCAAGGATCGCGTTCTTCACTTCATCAAGGCAGTCCCGTCCGACGAGGTCCCCCGCAATATCCGGACGGGTGGCATGAACGGGGACCTCGAACCACCTGACACCCGAATCAATCAGGGACTCTATCCTGTCAGGATAGAGAAGGGTACCGTTGGTGGCTATTCCCACCATTATCCCCCTGCTGCCGAGGTAACGGGCGATTTCCTCCAGATCACCCCTCAGAAGGGGCTCACCTCCGGTGAGGGAGACAGATACAGGACCGGCATCGGCAACGGCGGCGGCAACCTCGATCATTTCGCCGGTGTCAAGGTCCGCCGGCTGACCCGCGTCGCCGGTCTTCCATACATTGTAGCAGAAAATACAGTCGAGGTTGCAGCGGGAGGTCACTTCCCAGACGATGAAAAGGGAGGGCCGGTTCCCCGTCAGAGCAGCTCCAGGCTCATGAGCATGTCGTGAAGGACCGGGAGTCTCGAGCGGGTCTCTTCCAGAGCATCCTCCAGGCTGTCGAACTCTTCAATGAGCTGGGACCTGACTTCCTCAACAAACTCATCAGATGCATTGATGTTCTCCAGCATGGATGTCCTGAGGCTGTCAAGATGGACCGAAATACTGTCTGCGTCCATGGGCCACCGCTCAATCCAGAGCACGCTCGAGTACCCTACCTGGTTGTTGATCGACTCCAGGATGAAGTAGAGGTCCATGGAGGTCCGGAGGTCGGTGAAGGCTGCCCTCATCTCCCCGCCGGTGAGCACTCCCTCCCTCCTGAGTTCGGCAACAGCGTCTATCCGTGATTCTATCACGGGAACCAGTCCGTCTGTCTGGTCGGATACCGGAGGAGGCATCATCCTGGTCATAGGCATGCTGGTTCCGTAGGCCAGGTAATCCAGCCTGTGGAACGCAAGGCTCCGCAACAGTCTGATCTCCAGCTCCTGCAGACCAAGGTCCTCCGCTACGGCCCCGAGGTCGGAGAAGGCCCGCTCCAGTTCCACCCTCAGCTTGCCCGATTCCTCTGAAGAGGGACGGTCCCCCTCTTCGGATACCGAGTAGGCGTCCATCTTCCGCCAGACCCTCCTCAGCTCCTGCCACTGGGGATTGCTCCACAGAACCGATGTCCTGGTCAGGAACGACCCATCCGCCGCGTTCTCACCCGAGGTGGAGTCTGGTGTTCCCTCGACCGGTTCATTGCCCTGCCCCTGACCCGCCACGGCTGTCGCTGCCAGGATCCCGAGGGCAGGGGGAACCAGCCGCCCGCTGAACTTGTTCTTTAGCATAATACCCTCCTCGATCTTTCGATTATGATAGTGCAACGGGTCACCGGAGTTCCAGAGGAGTTTGACCGGGAGCCTCACGGGATTAGATTCCCTGCGACCAACAACTGCAGAGGGAGCCGTATATGCAAGCTGAGATATCACCAGCAGTCTCCAGGAAGGACATGAACGATTTTGTAAGGCTGCCCTTCAGCCTGTACAGGGACGATCCCCTATGGATACCCCCCCTGCTGTTCCAGGAGAAGGCCCAGTTCGACCCGGGTAAGAACCCGGCCTATCGATACTGCGACGCCAGGTTCTTCCTTGCCCGGAGTAGTGGCCGGACGGTGGGCAGGGTCTGCGCTATCGTCAACAGGAGGTATCTGGAGAAGACCGGCAGGAAATGCGGCAGGTTCGGATGGTTCGAGTGCCAGGATGACCCTGAGACGGCGAACCTCCTTCTCAAGGCGGCAGAGAACTGGCTGGCTTCCGAGGGAATGACCGAGATATCAGGACCCATGGGATTCACCGACAACGATATGACCGGCTTCCTGGTGGAAGGTTTCGACGAGCTTCCCACGATAGCCGGCAGTTACAACCCTCCCTGGTACAACGATCTGGTGGCCTCCAGAGGATACTCGAAGGAAGTGGACTACGTCGAATACAAGATAACCGTCCCCGAGGAGATACCCGAGAAGGTCATCAGGCTCACCGAGCTGATCAGGGAAAGGAGCAGGGTAAGGGTCTTCAACGAGACATCGACCCGGACGCTCTCGAAGAAGTGGGGACACCAGATATTCGATGTGCTGAACGAAGCTTACAGGGACCTGTACGGTACGACCCTGCTTGATGAGAGGGAGATCAATTACTACATCAAGACCTATCTGGGTCAGGTGGACCCTGAGTTCATCAAGCTGGCCACCGACGGAGACCGTGTCGTAGGGTTCATAATCGCCATGCCCAATCTGTCCAGGGCCTTCCAGAAGGCCGGGGGAAGGCTGTTCCCCTTCGGCTTCATCCACATACTCAGGGAGATGAAGAGAAGCAGGGTGCTGGACTTCTACCTCGCGGGTATCAGACCCGAATACCAGGGAAAGGGGGTCGATGCCCTGATGGCCTACGAGATGGCGAAGAGCGCCCTGGCAAGGGGAATACAGTACGCCGAGAGCAACCACGAGCTGGAGAACAACAAGAAGATCCAGGCCTTGTGGAAGATGTACGACAAGAGGCTCCACAGGAGGATCCGCGTATACCACACCCTACTTCCGAGCTCTGGCTCACGGGTCTAACCAGCAACAGTCCGATCCTCGCAGCTCCATGACAGGAATTCAGCTGACGGGCTGTTCACGTCCATCATGGTCTGCTTTGTTTCCTTCTCCGTCTCGATCTGGCCTGAGGCGATGAATGCGGCAATACCGGCTGCCAGCAACGAGAGCATGATCGCGATGAGGATGAGCTTTGTTTTCCTTACGGACTGGGAACCGTATCCGGTGGAGGTTCGGACGGTTCCGGAGGGAAGCTTGTGTCCGCAGAACGGGCAGGTGCCATGTGACCTGTCATAGAGTTCGTGCTGGCAACTGGGGCATCTCGGGTAATCCATGGTCGACCTTTCGCTTCTGCTGGCTCTGACTTCCCTTTACGACTCCTTTATGTACATCGTCTTGCAGTTGGTGAACTCACGGACTCCCCAGCGTGAGAGCTCACGGCCGTATCCGGACATACCGATCCCGCCGAAGGGAAGCCTCGGATCGGACCTTACGAAGGCGTTCACGAAACAGGAACCGGCGTTGATCTCCAGTGCGATCCGCTCCCCCCTCCTGTTGCTCCTGGTGAACACCGATGCCCCCAGACCGTACTGAGTGTCGTTGGCGATCACAACGGCATCACTCTCGTCCTTTGCAGTACAGACAGCCGCCACAGGTCCGAATGTCTCCTGGTCGAAGACGGGCATCCCCTTCCGGCAACCGGTGAGCACCGTGGCCGGATAGAATGCGCCGGAATGGTCAGGCACGCTTCCTCCGAGAACAAGATGCGCACCCATGCCGATGCTGTCCGTGACCTGCCTGTGGAGCCGATCCCTCAGGTCGTACCTGGCCAGGGGGCCCAGGTCGGTCTTCATGTCCATTGGGTCGCCCATTCTTCGGGACTTCATCTCCTTCAGAAGCAGCTTGAGGAATTCCTCGAAGACGTTCTCTATCACGATGAACCTCTTCGAGGCGATGCAGTTCTGACCGGAGTTGATGAGCCTGGAAGTGACGGTGGCCGAGGCGGCTTGCTGGAGATCAGCATCCTCCAGCACTATCGCCGGGTCACTGCCCCCGAGCTCGAGGGTGCATTTCTTCACCGAGTTCCCTGCAACGGAGGCAATCGAGGCTCCCGCCCCTTCGCTTCCGGTGAGGGTCACGGCCTTTATCCTACGGTCGGCTATCATCCTCTTCGAGACACTGTTCACGCTGCTGTCCGACACCAGAATCACCGAGGCAAGTCCCTCCGGAAAACCCGCCTCGCAGAACATGTCGCGGATGCGCAGGGCGCATCCCGTTACATTTGGGGAGTGTTTCAGCACGAAACAGTTACCCGCCATCACGGCGGGAGCCGCGAACCTGAACAGCTGCCAGTAAGGGAAATTCCAGGGCATGACCGCGTATATGACACCAAGGGGCTGGTAGCAGACGTAGCTTTCATCCGCATCGCTCTTCAATGGCTCGTCCGCAAGAAAATCCTCGCTGTTCTCGGCGTAGTACCTGCATACCCAGGCACATTTCTCTATCTCGGACTGCCCCTGGGTCACGGGCTTGCCCATTTCGGCCGCCATCTCCACCGCGAGATGGTGCTTGGAGGACTCCAGCAGATGCGCCATCTTGAGGAAACGCTTGGCCCTGTAGGCAACTCCGATGCCGCGCCAGAACTCAAAGGCCTTCTGGGATCCCTCCACCGCCCTGTCCAGTTCTTCCGGCGTGTTCTCTTCCCAGGTCCTGATGACCTTACCGCTGAAGGGATTGATCGATTCCAGCAATTTTCACCTTCCCCGATACTGTTTTCGGCAAGTTCCCCGGTGTTCCCTGCTTCGACTATACTATTTCATACGTTCAGGAAAGAAAAGTATTCCGGATCGGGAGCATCGGAAAGGAAGAACAGAGTGAGGTATCTCTTCATCATTGCGTTCATCGCGCTTTCAGCCGCCGGCAGCATATCGGCCGCTTCACTGGCGCAGGTGCGGTTCCTTGGATTCTCCCCCGGTGGAGACTATGCCGCTTTCGGTCAGTACTGGATAGAGGACGGCAGCGGCTTCCCCGGAGCGGAGATACGCGTCATGTCTGTGACGGAAGGCGAACCGGCAGAGGTATTCCAGGTCATCTGGACAGAGGAGATGATTTACGGGGAGGATGGCCGGGTCGAACTGGATGATGGTGGTAATCCCGCCTGGACAACGGTCCTGGACCAGGCATGTCCCTGTCTCGACAGTCTGGGTATTACCGGGGAGCACATGGGACGGCACTGCCTGTGCCATCTGCTCACCGACAGGGGATCGGATCCATACCGGGCCTCCTTCGTGACCTGGATGGGCTCCCCAATTTACATGGGTCCGGAGTACAGCATGAATCTTCTTCTCCATCCACCTGCCCTGGAGAATCCTCCCGAATGGCTGACAATGTTCGATGAGCCTGTTCTTCTTGAACTTGTGATAGAGGATCGGGACGGATGCATGGTAATGCACCACCGGGACGCTGACTCCGCACAGGATTACGAATACGTCTCGGACTACCGGATAAGGGATGTTTTCGTATTCGCTGACAGCATGACGGCCGTCATCCTCAACACCACAGGCCCGGGATTCGAGGGTCCCGACGGGATGTTCAGGATGGTCACGGGAGTGCTGGACATAGATCCGGGACTGGGTTACTGAAGGAACGGGTTGCCGGCCTTCTCCTCCCCCACCGTGGTCTCGGGTCCATGGCCGGGATGGACCGCAGTCGAGTCGGGAAGTGTCAGTATCCTGTCCATTATGGACGAGATGAGCCTGCGGTAATCGCCCCCCGGCAGGTCGGTCCTGCCTATGGATCCACTGAAGAGAGCGTCTCCTGTGAATACATGGCCCGGGATGTAGAGGCTTATTCCACCCGGTGAGTGGCCGGGTGTATGGATGACCCTGAGCTTCAGGTCTCCCGCCCTGACCTCGTCACCGTCTGTGAGAAGACAGGTGGGAAGCGGAGAATCCTCGAAGGGCATACCCCAGTATTCCGCGTGCTCTCCGGCCGCCTTCAGGTAGGCTAGGTCATCGCCGTGAATGCAGAGTTTCAGGCTTTCGTAGCTGGACAGCAGGCAGGCGTTGCCCCCGATGTGGTCGAAATGCCCATGGCTGTTCACGATCACCACAGGTATGAGATGGTTCGCATCAAGGAGGTTTTTTATCTCCTCACCGTCTCCGCCGGGGTCGACGATGATGGTCTCCCTCGTCACGGGACAGGCTATGATGTAGCAATTCACGTCCAGCGGTCCGGTGGGAAGCCGTAGCAGCAGCGGTTCGGTCATGGTCGGACTTTCTCAGCTGAAACCGGTGTCATTCTCACTTCTCGTCCCTGATCAGCTTCCTCAGCTGCTTGCGTATCCTGAGGTACCGGATGTAACCCATCATCCCCACCACCAGCGATAGCGGCATCAGGAGGTAACCTATCACCCGAAGCTCCGGGTCGACCCGGAGTATCTTCACCAGTGTCAGGCCTGATGCCAGGAGCATCAGCGCCGTTCTCACATACGCCAGCAGCGTCCTCTCGTTGGCCATGACCGTCCTGTCCTTGGCCAGTTCGTCCCTCAGGTCTCTGCAGTACTTCTCGTCGTACATCCCCGCTCCTCAGTAAATGTCCAGATCTCTCCCGTAGAAGACTTTTCCCGAATAGGCTTCCCTTATCTCACGCAGGAGATCTTCCTCGGCCGCCCCGTGAAGAAGCTGGTGGTAAAGGACCAGAAGCCCGGGTCTCACATCGGAGGCAATCGATGCCAGTTCCGGCCCTGAAGTGTGTACCCTGCGGTGGTAGTTCTTCCACTCCTCCGATCTCGTCTGAAGCCCTCCTGCCGAGTATACTTCATGAAGAAGGACGTCACAGCCTCTGTAATGATCCTCGATCCCCGGGAACGGCGCAGTGTCACCGGATATGACCATGGTCCTGCGGGATGAGCTGAAACGGTAGCCGAAGCACTTCATCGAGCCGTGGTCCACCGGGAAGGCCTCGATTTCGATACCGGGGTAATCTATCGATGTCTCCCGGTCGATCTCCGTGACCTCCATCCTGATCCCGTTCTCATTGGAGGGCTGAAGGCCATGAAGCCTCTCTTCTATGTCCTCCCACCAGGCATCGAGGATGCTGTCCACCATGCCCCGGATGCCGGGCGGGCCGTATATCTCCAGAGGCTGTTTCCTCTCCAGGACCCAGGGGGTCAGCATGATGTCGGGAAGCCCCAGCGTATGGTCCGAATGGAGGTGGGTGATCAGCACCACTCCCAGCCTGTCGGGACTGAGCTGGGGAATTCCCGTGCGGGATGCCTCCATCGCCCTTCTCACGACACCCGGACCGCAGTCCACGATGAAGGCGCGTTCCCCTGCAACGACGGCGGCGGAAGGCCCGGACCTTTCAGGCTCCGCGTTTGGAGTACCCGTGCCCAGGAGTACCAGTTTCATCTGCGATTCCATCATTCATCTTTCTCGAGATCGCGTGTGAGGAATCCATCCATCGGATGATGAATATATTCTCCCTGCCGGGCTTGAGCACCGGCTGCCTGAGGAAGGGATAACCTCGGAAGAACTCCATATGAGGGTGGAGGGCGGCACCATCTGGTAGAGCCGGGCCAGCAGGGGCGGTTAGTATCCGGATGGAATTGACAGTTAATCATCGAAGACGGTATTGTCACTTAAGTTGAGTAATGACATAGATGAATGAACTGAGAATATCATGACAGCAGCCAGTACTGAGAGGTCATCCGATATCACTTGCTGTCCTGCAAGGAGCAGTGAATGGCATCGATAGATAATCTGCTGAAGATCCTGAAAAAGAATGACGGCTCTGATCTTCACATCGCGCCTGCAAATGTTCCGATAGTACGGATCTCCGGGGAGCTGTTCCCGGTGGGTAAGGGAGTACTTACTCAGGGTCAGGCTAAGACGTTGCTTTTCGAAATCCTGACCGATGCTCAGAAGGAGGAATTCCAGGAGAACAACGATATAGACTTCGCCTACGAAGTCCCTACTCTTGAATCCAGGTTCAGGGTCAACATTTTCAGAGGATACAATGGCATCAGCGGTGTATTTAGGCATATACCCAGCAAGATCATGAGTATCGATGCCCTCGGGCTCCCTCCGGTTATCCTGGAATTCACAAGATTCTCGAAGGGTCTCGTGCTTGTTACGGGACCTACAGGAAGCGGGAAGTCGACCACTCTTGCTGCGATAATCGACTACATCAATGAGACTCAGAAAAGTCATATCATCACTATCGAGGATCCGATCGAGTTCGTTCACACCTCGAAGAGCTGCCTGGTCAACCAGCGGGAGGTCAACAGCCATACCAGATCCTTCCAATCGGCACTGCGTGCTTCACTCAGGGAAGATCCTGACATCATTCTTGTTGGCGAGATGCGGGATCTGGAGACTATCGAACTAGCGATAACGGCCGCTGAGACCGGTCATCTCGTGTTCGCTACACTTCACACCAGCAGCGCAGCGAAGACTGTGGACAGGATCATCAACGTCTTCCCGACCAATCAGCAGGAACAGATCCGCACGATGCTCGCCGAATCGATACTCGGGGTGATTGCCCAGCACCTGGTAAGAACGGTCGACGGCAAACGCTGTGCGGCCATCGAGATCCTATTCGTTACTGCGGCGGTATCCAATCTTATCAGAGAGGGAAAAACCTATCAGATCCCTTCGGTGATCCAGACTGGCAAGAGCAAGGGGATGCAGTTGATGGATCAGTCTCTTCTGGCGCTTTTTGAAGCAAAAAGGATCTCCATCGAGGAGGCTCACAAGTATGCAGTTGATAAGAGTCTCTTCCCCATAGATGAGGAAAGTGTGATGTATCGATGAGCAATGTAAGAATCGAGATGAAGACGAAGACAGCACAGTTTACCCTGTCCAGTGGTTCTGAGATCGAAGGCCAGGTATACCTGAGTCTGTACTCCATCAATCGATCGGGTTCACAGCAGATCGATGAGCTCCTCAACGAAGGGGATCAGT
>CAZXEF010000056.1:13188-15082 GCA_964639605.1 uncultured bacterium
ATTCGTGCTTCTCAACAGAGATCATGTCATGCTTGTCAGGGCGGAATTCATAGAGGAAGAACATGTTCTGAGGATGATGGGGGAGAAGCATAGTGTAGTTATTACCACACTTAATCAGAACAGCATAGAGGCGGATGTTTTCGTCGACCTTCCAAGGGGATACCAAAGAATGAAGGACTATCTTAATCAGCCCGGGCAGTTCCTGACGCTTTTCCAGCCGGAGCAGGTACTTTACATTAACCGCAATTACATACTGTATATAACTGATTAATAATCATCCGATAGTTCAGTTTGTGCGGTCCGGCTCTACTTTATTCACATTTTCAGGGCTTTCCAGAAGAAGGCGTACTCATCGGCCACCCTGTCCAGGGATTCCGAAAGTCCCACGGCCCCCCCGTGACCGGCCCTGGATGTAATGGACATCAGTATCGGCGCGTCCCCCGCCTGGGCCGCCTGAAGCCTGGCGCCGTACTTGAAGCTGTGGCCGGGGACCACCCTGTCATCATGGTCGGCTGTTGAGATCAGCACCGGAGGGTACTCCACCCCGTCCCGAATGTTCTGGTAGGGCGAGTATCCAAGCAGGAACTCCACATCCTCGGGGTCGTCCGGGTTGCCGTACTCCGATATCCAGGACCATCCGACTGTGAAAAGGTGGAATCGCATCAGGTCCAGGACCCCCATGGCCGGAGCCGCCGCGCCGAACAGGTCGGGCCTCATGTTCAGGACCGCGGCCACCAGGGTCCCCCCGTTGGAAGCGCCTGATATCGCGATTTTCGCCCTGGATGTGTAACCCTCGTCGATGAGGTATTCCGCCGCTGCGATGAAGTCCCTGAACACGACCGGACGGTTCTCCCTTATCCCCGCCAGGTGCCATTCCTCACCGTACTCGCCTCCGCCGCGGATGCAGGGCATGGCGTATACGCCGCCCATCTCAAGCCACGCTACCGTGGAGGCGCTGAACCAGGGGCTCATCGGAACTCCGAACCCGCCGTAACCGTACAGGAGCGTTGGGTTCGCCCCATCGAGAACGACGTCCACGGGATATGCTATGAACATCGGTATCATCGTTCCGTCGAAGCTCTCGTAAAAGACCTGCCTCTCTTCGAACCTGGAGAGGTCCGCGTCTATCTCCGGAGCCCAGAGGAGGCGGCTCTCATCCGTCTGAAGGTCGTACCTGTATATCTCTCCGGGGTGCAGCAACGAATTGAAGTAGTAGAACGTCTCCGTATCCTCGGGAAATCCCCCGAAACCCCATACGGTGCCCGGACCCGGAAGCTCCAGTTCCCCCGTCATCCGGCCGTCGATGGTGAAGAAGCGCACATGGTCGTAGGCGTGCATCGAGTACTGCAGGACCAGGGTCTCGCTGTTGTTGAGGATGTTGGCTGAGGTGAGAAACTCATCGGACTCAGGGACCACGTCCACCCAGTTCTCTCGCTCCGGCGCTGAAATGTCGATCTTGATAAGTCTGCCGTTAGGAGCGTCCAGGTCGGTCTGGACATAGAAGTCATCCCCGATGTTCCCTATCATGCTGTAACTTGCATCGAATGCGCCAAGGAGTTCCACCGACTCCATTTCCGGGGAGTTCAGGTCGATGTAGAAGATACCGTTCCGGCCGGCGATGTTACCGTCGTAGACCCATATGACCAGATAGTCGTCATCATGTGTGAGCCCGGCGTAGAGCATCCAGTCAGGCTTGTCCGGTCTTTCGTACACAAGGATGTCCTCTGCCTGCGGGGTCCCCAACCTGTGGAAGAGAACCCTCTCGTTCCTGTTCTGCTGGACGTACTCCATCCCCGGCTCGGGCTCATCGAAGGCGCTGTAGTAGAACCCTGAGTTGTCATCATTCCATTCGACCATGCTCTTGGACCACCGCAGGGTGTCCTCCAGGCACCTG
>CAZXEF010000057.1:0-15071 GCA_964639605.1 uncultured bacterium
AACCTGTCCATCAACAGCAACAAGGTTTTCGGTTATTACATCGAGGTCTCCAGAAGTCACCTTGACAAGGTTCCGGAGGATTACATAAGGAAGCAGACACTGGTCAACGCAGAAAGGTTCATAACGCCGCAGCTCAAGGAGATGGAGGCGCGCGTATTCCGTGCAGGCGACGAGATAGAGAAACTGGAGAGTTTGCTGTTCAGTGACCTTAGGGAGAAGGTGGCGGGAAGCATAGAGGGCATAAGGGAGGCCGGCAGGATGCTGGCCCGTCTTGATGTGCTCTCTTCACTGGCCGTCCTCGCCTCTCAGAGGGGCTACGTCAGACCCGAGCTGGCGGAGATGCCCGGAATATGCATAGAGGAGGGAAGGCACCCGGTTCTGGAAAGGATACTGCCCCAGGGGGAGTGCGTCCCCAACAGCATCAGGCTCGACCAGGGCAGGAGGATACTCCTGGTCACCGGACCCAACATGGCGGGCAAGTCCACCTACCTCCGACAGGCGGCTCTGCTGGTGGTCATGGCACAGGCAGGATCCTTCGTCCCTGCGGCCTCGATGACCTTCTCGCCCGTGGACAGGATATTCACACGAATAGGTTCTTCGGACCGCATCACAAGGGGGCACTCCACCTTCCTGGTGGAGATGGCGGAGGCGGCGGCCCTACTGAATTCCAGCACTAAGGACAGCCTGGCCATACTGGACGAGGTTGGAAGGGGCACAAGTACATATGACGGTCTCTCACTGGCATGGGCCATGGTGGAGTACCTGCACGAAAGCGCTGACCACAGGCCCCTGGTCCTCTTCGCCACCCACTACCATGAACTCACCGCCCTGGGAACACTTCTCCCGGCCGTGGCCAATGTGAACGTGAGGGTGAAGGACACCGGTGGAAAAGTTGTGTTCCTATACAGGATAGAGGAGGGTGGCACCGACGAGTCCTACGGCATTCACGTTGCATCCATGGCCGGAGTTCCTCCCAGGGTCGTCCGCAGGGCCAGGAAGGTGCTGGCGGATCTGGAGGCCGGCCGGCACCTGATGCCCGGAGGGGGGAGCGAGGACCAGCTGGAGCTGTCCCTGGAAGCCGCGGCACCAGAGGATGACCCCCTGGCGGACAGGTTGAGGGCTATCGACCCCGATTCCCTTACGCCAAGGCGGGCCCTGGAAATACTCTACGAGCTCCGCGACAGCATCGAATAGGGCTGTCTCATATTCGGGAAACGGTAAGTGTCACAGCTTCGGGTGGTCCTGATGAAGAGGGCGTGCAGTTCACTGGACCGTAGTGGATCTCATCTGACATAATGTAAACAGGTGTTTACATCTTGAACAGAAATACATATGATATGGCCGAAGATGAGAATGGAGGCTTCCATGAGCCATATCATGACAGGAAACGGATTCCCGTCCCCGGCTGAGATCCTGTTCATTCACAGTCAGGTTTCGGGTTCCGGCAGGTGGAAGACTGCTCCGGAGTGTCCGCTGGCACCCGGCGCGATGAGCGTTTTCGGCACTCTGGGCAGCAGGTACTCGGTGCTGGTTGTAGAGAAGGAACGTGTAAACCAGCTGCTGGCTGGTGATAAGGGGTGCTGGACACTTGCTGACGGATGGCGCGAAGGCGAAAGGGTCAGGTTCGATCTGCAGTGGGCAGTAGATGCAGAAGAAAGCGGATACATCATGCTGTGCGGAAGGGAGGCATCCGAACCTTTCTCCACTTCGGCCTAGCGCCCGACAGTAGACTTCAAAGGCCTGTTGGGGTATTTTTCTCCGGATGGAACCCATTAACGATATACCGGGGGTGCGTCCAATAGCAGATAAGCAGTCTGAAGGCCTTTCCGTTATCTTTCCGGCCTTCAACGAGGAGGAGAACGTCCGCTACATGGTCGAATCGATCATGGAAGTCCTCCGGAATCTCGATATTCCCGGTGAGGTGATCGTCGTGGACGACGGCTCCTCCGATGGCACTGCGGCGATAGCTACGGAAATGGCCGGGACGGACGGCAGGGTAAGAGTGGTGAGCCATCCCGTCAACATGGGCATAGGCAGGGCGGTCTGGAGCGGCATCAGCACTGCTTCCATGCCCTGGGTCTTCTATACCGACTGTGACGGCCAGTTCGATCTCGAGGAGCTGAGTATCCTATGGGAGATGCGCAACAGGGCTGAGGTCATCTCCGGGTTCAGGCGGAAAAGGCGGGACCCCCTGATGCGCCTTCTTTACTCGTTCGCATACAACTCACTGGCGTACCTTCTTTTCTGGGGTGGGTTCAGGGATGTCGATGCATCTTTCAAGCTGTTCAGGCGCGACATATTCAGCCGCTTCGACGTAAGGTCCAACTCCAGCGTGGCCGACCTGGAGCTGCTCCTGTTCCCAAGGAAGCTGGGCATGAGGGTCCTCCAGGTGCCGGTATCCCATTACCCGAGGAGGGCCGGAACAGTTTCATGCGAGAGCTTCAGGAACGGGATATTCGCCTGGGTAAGGATCGGCCCGGTCGTCGAGATGTTCGTCCAGCTGCTCAGGCTTCGGGCCAGGGTATGGAGGGGAGATGTCCGGAAAGAGGACTGAAGCGCTCCTGGTCACTCCGCTGCCTCCCATGGAGACCGGTCTGGCCACATACGCCGTCCGTGTGCTGGAACATACCCGCTGCAGCATCAGATGGACGGTTGCATTCCCAGGAGAGGCGGATACACCATCGCTTCCTGATGGACCCTCGTACGTTCCACTTGATGATCTTGACCCTGGTGACGTGCCGGGGATAAGGATATTCCAGCTAGGCAATTCCATCCACTGCTTCCCCGTGCTGCAGGCGCTGTACAGGCTTGGTGGTACGGCAGTATTCCACGAGACCGTGATCCACCACATGCTGAGATACTGCTACCTAGAACAGGGAATGGTCGAGGATTACAGGAGGGAACTCCGGTTCTGCTTCGGGCCCGGGGCCGAGATGGTCGAAAGGGAACTCGGAAGGAAGGGGCTCTCGGATACAGTATACGACTCTCTCCTCAAGAGGTATCCTCTCTCCGGCAGAGCCGTAAACGCTTCTCACAGTGCTGTGTGCCTCAATGAATACGCTGCAGCATCCATCCGTGACTGCTATCCGCCGGGAGCCGTCATAACGGTAGGCCATCCCCTTAGCACTCTTCCGGAGCTCGCGGAGGCGGAAAAACCGTTCCCCGTATGCCTGGGAATGGTGGGAAGCTTCCATCCGGGGAGGAACCTGCCCGATGTCCTCAGCGCCATGGAACTGATCCGATGCGAGGAACCGAAGGCCGGGCTGCTGCTGATAGGCGGAGGATACCCGGAGGACCTTCCTCCCTGGGCCATGGCGACAGGCAGGGTCCCGGAACAGGAATACCAGAGCTTGATAAGGGTCCTGGACTGTGTCCTGGACCTCAGGCATCCCACCTGCGGTGAGACTTCGGGAAGCCTTCTCGAAGCCATGAGGGCGGGAATACCTCCCATAGTATCAGCATCGGGGGCTTTCATCAACCTCCCATCCGATGCGGTGATAAGGATACCTCATGACAATATTGTTCAAGCCCTTCCGGCTGCCTTCAGGATTCTGAGACGCGATGACGAACTCAATGCCCGGATCCGTCGCGGGGCCATGGGCCATGCCGCTGAAACCGGCTCAGTGGAGAGACTGGTCAGGGACTGGGAGAGGGTGATGGAACTGGCCGGGGAGTTCTCACAGGATGGTTCGACGGAGAGTTGTCCCGTTTCCCTCTCGCCTGCCTGGGTGGACCCGCCTCCGGGTTTCCAGAGGGACCTGGACACCGGCCCGGTCACATGGAGATTCTGCGATGGTTCCATTCTCGGGGGTCCGGATGGTTGTTCCGGCGGTTTCCTCACCGCATGGGGCAGCGGGTCTGTTAACGGCATAAGGCTGCCGGAGGAGCCCGAGGTGCTTGCCTTCATAGGAGGAGAGCTTCTCTTCACCGGAAGCGGATGGATCTCAGATGTACTCTGGGAATAGGTCCGGCAGTTCCGGGAACGGTCTGTTCGCCGCAGCCTCGGCGGCATCGGTCCTGCTGCTCCTGATGCCCTACATGCTCATGTTCTCCTCCGGCACGTCGGGTCTGGTTGGTATCGCAGAAGAAAACCCGGCTGTTGAGGGTGACGGTGACCCATACGAGCACGCCTGGCATTTCTGGTGGGTTTCGAGAGCAATCGCCGGCGGGCACGACCCAAGGTTCTGTCCGTTGATATACGCTCCGGAGGGAGCCTCCCTGGCCTACGACCACGTTGGATGGTTCGATACGCTGATATTCGGTTTCACAGGGCTCGGGCGGAAGTTTCCAGGGCTCTCCCACAGCCTTTCCCTCCTTATGGGCACCCTCCTCACAGGCATCTTCGGCTGGCTTCTCGCAAGGTCATGGGGTGCGGAGAGGTACGGGGCCCTTTTCACAGCCCTTGCCCTTGCATGGCTGCCCGCAAGGACGGCGCACCTGCTGCAGCACTACCAGATAGCCGGCTGCTGGGCCCTTCCGGGAGCTCTCTGGGCTGCCACCCTCTATCTGAAGAAGGGCGGTAGGGCAGCCCTGGCAGCCTTTGCTACCCTCGCCCTGGCCGGAGGTCTGGAAAGCCCCTTCATCTCTTTGTTCATACTGGCCTGCCTCCCTGCCGTATGTTTCCTTCTCAGGGGCAGCTGGAAGAGGACCGGGATCATGGCGCTATCTTGGACGGTTCCGACGGTGTTCCTGGGCATTCTGGCTGCGACTTCCCCGGGTGCCTCGGGACCTCTGGCGCCTGATTGGAGGGAAGCCGTCTACTGGGCTGCGGAGCCTCAGTCGTTCCTCCTGCCGTCACCCTTCGGGACCGCGGGCTCCCTGACGGGGATGCCGATGCGCATGTCATGGATGTCCAACACCTTCGAGGGTGTCGTGACTCCGGGTCTTTCACTCCTGTTCCTTTTCGGGTTCTACTCGTTCAGGAAAAGGAGCTGGAGGACGGCCCTGGTTGTCGGGGTTTTCTGGCTGCTGTCCCTCGGACCTGAGCTGAGGCTTCTGGGAAGGCCCCTTGGGATACCGCTCCCGTTCAGGGTCCTTCAGTTCCTGCCTTTGCTTGGCGGGATAAGGGCGCCATCGAGGTTCGCCATTCCCGGAGGTCTGTTCGTGGCACTAGCGGCGGGAATGGCAGTCTCGGGGCTGAAGGGTAGATGGAGGTACGCGGCATTCGCTCTTCTGCTGCTGGAACTTGCCCTGCCTTCGCTCCCTACGCTTTCAGACCGTGTGCCAGGCGCATGCAGGGAAGTACCGGACGGCTCAACGGTGCTGGAGCTCCCGGTGGACAGGAACATCAGGATGTACTCATGGTTCCAGACCCGGGGGGATTACTCGAGACGGTACGCTTTTATGGCTCGGCTTCCGGATTATGAGGACCCAGGACTTACCCCTGAAGGCGCAGATGAACCGGGAGTCGTGCTCATGTATCACAGATGGCTCTACAGCCCCGAGGAGCGCAGGGTGCACGACGAAGAGCTCACAGCGTTCTTCCCGGACGGGTCCGGCTCCGACTCCGTATGGGTGACGGGCGGGACCGAATGAGTGCAATGAGGGCCGCATTCGACCTTAGTTCGGTGCCCCACGCCCTCGGTGGGGTCTCCAGATACCTTCTTTCCCTGGCTGAAGCCTTTGTCATCTCTGCACCTGAAAGGGGGATAGAACCGCTGCTGGTCGACGTTAAAGCTGCCCATCCCGGAGTGCCCGGACCCGGAGCGCCGTGCAGGGTGGTTCCCACACCTTTCTACATGAGAATACCGCTGCTGCGCCGAATACCCATAAGGCGCGGCTGGGAGGAGTCGTCAAGGGCTTCCAGGATAGGCAGGCATACAGGCTGGCCCCGCATATACCATCACAGCGGTGTCCAGCCATTCAACCCTCCCGGATCGATCTCGGTGGTTACGGTGTACGACATCTCCGCACTGGACCATCCCGAGTGGCACACTGAGGATACTGTCGCCTACGCCAGGGTGGAGGAGGGATTGCTCAGGTCGGGGTCCTATGCAGCGGCTATATCCTCATGGACCGGACAAAGCCTGTCGGACAGGCTGGGCATCCCTGAGGAAAGGGTATACGCGGCAGGAGGCGCGGCCGACGACACTTTCTCACCCGGTGATCCTTCACCGGAAGTCATGGAAGGATACGGCCTCAAACCCTCAGGGTATCTCCTTCATGTCGGGAATTTCGTTCCCCGCAAGAACATCCCGTTCCTTGTGGACGTCTACCGTGAATCCAGAAAAGAGGGAGTGGATATTCCACTGGTGCTGGTCACCGCCGGCGGATGGGGAGACGTTGAGGTCACCGAGGGCGACGGCGTCCGGATACTGCACAGGGTCCCCGATGTTCACATGCCCCACCTCTACAGGGGTGCAAGAGCTCTTTTGATGCCCAGCGAGTATGAGGGGCTGGGCCTGCCGGTACTCGAGGCATTCGCCTGCGGAACACCCGTGATATCCAGTGATTCCGCCGCTCTGAAGGAGACGGTGGGCCACGGCGGGGTGCTGCTCCCGGCGGGTGACGGAGGAGCATGGCTGCGCCAGCTGAATGCTCTTATGGACCCGGCAGGGATCGATATTCTGAGGCACATGTCCGCATCGGTCGAGAGACGGCGGTGGACAGATGTGGCAGAGGGTCTCTGCGATTTCTACCGAAGGATAGCCTGCCGGTGAGGATACTGCACCTTGTCCACAGATCGTGGCCGTTCCACGGCGGAGCCGAGCGGTACGTGCTGGAGCACGCATCGGCAGGCGTAGAGAGAGGTCACAGCTCCGTGATATGCACCACGGACGCCTGGGACATGTCATGGCTCGTTTCAAGGTCGGGACTGCACATAGAAAGGATGGAGGACAATCACCGGGGTGTAGACATAATCCGTTTCCCGGTTGCACATCCGCCTTTCCAGGACCTTCTCAGGGGGTTACTTCGGAGACTCAGCCCATGCGGAAGGGACCGGTTCTTCTACCCCAATCCGTTCATACCAGAACTGGGAAGATGGCTTGCAGAGGACCGGGGGTTCGATCTCGTGCACGCGAACGCCATGCCCTTCATGCTCTATCACGGTTGGGCCTACTGCAGGAGGCGCGGCTGCCGCCTTGTCTCCGTCCCCCACGCCAACGTGGGAGAGAGGTTCAGGAGGGTGGATGGAATGGACTACTTCGGCGGATGCCAGGAGAGGATCCTCAAGGAGAGCGCCTTCGTCACGGCACAGAGCAGTTTCGAGAGGGGCCTATACCTGGACATGGGCATACCGCTGGAAAGGATCCATCTCTCGGGAAGCGGGATTGACCCTGAGGAATTCCGCAGAGCCGACGGAAACGCCGCACGGCTTCGCCTTGGACTCCAGGGCCCGCTGATTCTCAGCCTCACGGCCCATTCGAGTCACCGGGGAGTGGAGGACATGCTGGAGGCCTTCCGATCCCTGACCAGGAGAGGCCTGGATGCGACCCTTGTGCTTGCCGGCCCCGTACTGCCGGACGCAATGGAGTACCTTCGGCTGCTGGTTCCCGGTGACCCTCTTCTGAGGGACAGGGTCACGGTCACCGGCTATGTGAGCAAGGAGGACAGGATAGATCTGCTTCAGGCAGCGGATATCGTCCTGCTTCCGTCCAGGCTGGACTGTTTCGGAATAGTGCTGCTGGAGGCATGGATGCTGAAGAAGCCCGTGATAGGATGCTGGTCTGGGGTAATGCCCGACATCATAGATGATGGAGGGAACGGTTTCCTCGTACCCTTCGGCGACCCGGTGACCCTTGCCCACAGGATTGAGCTTCTCATGAGGAACTCTTCCCTTGGAGCGTCCATGGGAGAATCGGGGCAAAGGCTCGTGCTTGGGAACTGGACATGGGACAGGGTGACCGACCGGTTCTACAGAAGGCTTTCACAGTGCTTCGCTGGAAGGCCCGCGGAATGATCCCGCGCATGACAGCCTCGGTTGTTACCTGGAACTCGGAAAGACTTGTGCCCTCTCTGGCGGACACTATCAATGAAATACTGCCGATCTGCAGGGTTATCGTATCGGATAATGCCTCAACAGACGGTACCGCTGATCTCCTGAAAAGGCAGGTTCCCGGAGCTAGAGTGATCGTGAATCCCCGCAATGGAGGGTTCGGATACGGAAACAACAGGGTGCTGGATGTCTGTGACACGGAATTCCTGCTTCTGTTAAACTCAGATGCCTCAATTGGGAGGGAATCCCTTGAGATGCTTCTAGAGACCCTTCTTGAGGATCCGGGGCTTGCAGGGGTCCAGCCACTGATCAGTCTGTGGGGATGGCCATTGATAACTCTCAGCGCCGGATGTTCCATGAACGAGTACGGATGCGGCTACGACATGGATTTCATGCATTTCCAGCCTCTGCCTGACCCCCGACCGAGGGAAGTACCCTGCCTCACCGCAGCCCTTTCGCTGTACAGGACGGAGGCTCTGAAGAGGGCGGGAGGTTTCGACGAGAGGATGTTCATGTATTTCGAGGATGTCGACCTGTCCCTGCGACTCAGATCCATGGGCCGCGGTCTGCTTGTCCAGCCCGGGGCAGGGGCGGAGCATATGATGGGGGCTTCCAGCGGGAGGGGTGAGGCAGCAAGGTGGGAACTGCGTTCGGCGGCGTATATGGCAAGAAAGTACCTTGGAGGTTCCCGATGCAGGCTTCCCCGCTACTGGGTGGAGAGGGAGTGGAGGACCGTGATCCACAGTATGATTCACGGGCTGCCGTGGCTCTGGAGACCGAGGGCTGTTGCACGGGCTGTAAGAACGCCCCTTGACCACGTAGCGCTCTCCGGCGAGCTGCTCTCATGGGTCCTGGCCCCAAGGCCCCTTCGTATGCCCCGGCCGAGACCTCCGGACGGGTCAGAGGCCCGATTGCCAGGAGGTGGTCAGGTCCAGCCGGGCCCGGGATGGCGCGGCAGCAGGACCGGTCCCTGGGGTTTCGGGTGCCTGAAGGTCCCGACAGGGAGGGGTATACTCTACCTGAGCATTATTTCATGCGATATTCCGGGATCCGCGGCCCTCTGGTCCGGTAATCGATGCCTCTGCAGGACCTTTCTCGGCAGTGAAAATACGGCGCGGCTGACGGCGGAGCTTCCCGAGGGAGAGGAAAGTGTCTATCTTGTTCCCGACAGGCCCGAGCAGACACTTGAACTGGAGAATGTCCATTACGAATTTATCTAGGGTACTGGCTCTAGCTGTTTTCACCGCATCCGTGGCACTGGTGAGGGGACCCTCCCTGCTGGCGGGTTCGTTGTGCCTTCTGACAGCCGGGATCCTGACTTACAGGGGAGTCAGGATCGCGCTTGCCGCTTCATTTTTCCTGGGCGGTCTTTCGATGATGGCAGGACCGCCGTCGATCATGGCAGCTCTTCTTATGACCGGATCGATGATCGCGCTGGCCGGATCGGATCGGATCATATCCAGGGTCCTGATACTTGCTTCAACAGGTCTCGCCATTGCCTCCGGAGCCCTTGATAACCTGTTCTTGCTGTTTCCCGCCGTCCTTGCCGCTGTGTTCCTTCCAAGGGCGTGGCAGAGGGGTGCGGCCGAAGGCGCAGGTCTTGCCGTGATGCTGCTGGCGGCGGGACTGCCCGCAGCTGCAGATCCGAACATCGCCCATGCATCGGAGAGCATTGAGGAAGGGACCGCGGAATGGATCCACTCTGAGCCCATGGACCTTGCAACCCCTGTACTTGTCCTAGAAGCGGGAGAGGAGAAGATCGAGCATCTCTCATTGATCCTGTCCGCCGGAGGTACAAGGGACCAGCTGCCCGTCGGCCTGGTCGTATCCGGAGAATCGACCATGCCAGTCATGCCCGGTGACAATACCCTGGAAATAAGGAACCCTGATTTCCCCGTGACAGTCCTGCTTACAAGGGGATGGAAGCCCTTCAACCACCCTGTCATACATTTGATCTGTGCGGAGGCTCGCGTTGAACAGGCTGATTGACAAGGCCGCCGGCTTCAGGGGAATGCTCTTCCACTTTATGGGGGCCGTTCTGGTATTCGCCGTCTGGAGACTTACCGGGATGCCATCGCCGGGAACCCTGGGAAGGCTCATCCCCCTGGCCTGGTTCATCACAGCCATTGTCTCAGGCAGGGAGAGTGTCTCCGCCGCTTCGGCCTGGCTGCTTGGTGCCTTTCTGATCCTTTCCCTTTTCTGGGCTTCTTCGCCTCCCATGTTCATCATCTCCTCCTCATGCGGTCTGGCCGCCCTGTTCCCGGGGCTGCTGAGGGTATCCCGAACCCGTCTCGGACTGTTGACAGCGATGATACCCCTGGTACCGCTGGTGCTGCTTCTGGTGCCGTTCACAGGAGATGAGCCTCATTATGCAAGGATAACGGAGAGCATCTTCCCGGGGGACGGTGACTTTTTCTCCAGCTATGCATACCAGCGCGGCGACACAGTTGAAGGTATCAGCCATCACCAGAGCCTTTTTCCCGCCCTGTTGCTTCCGGGTTATCCCCTTGGGATGGACGGCCTCAGACTGGTGAACATGCTCTTCGCCCTGGCGGCTACGATCTGCATGTCCCTGATCCTCAGGTCTTCCGGCTCTTCAAGGTGGAGGGAGCTGTCCCTGCTGGGAGTCCTGATGGTGCCCGGCAGCGCCGTACTTGGACTGGTCTATCCCGGATGGCTTGCCCTGGCCGTGTTCCTCCTTGGTATCCATATGTTCCTTTCGGGCGGTCGGCGCATCTGGGTGCTGGCTGCGGCCGCGGTACTGGTCCTTCTGAAGATGAGGTTCGCCGGACTTTCCGCAGGAATGCTGACCGTACTGGTGCTGGAGACCAAGGGGAGGCGGAGATGGGCGTTGCCCGTCGCCCTTGCCGGTCTGGCGGTTGCCGGGCTGCTTTTCGACCTGGTCTTCCTCGGCGGCCGTGTTTTCTGGGTCAGGTACGGGAACGCGCCCTTTCTGAAGACGGTGCTTCTCCAGCCGTTCTACCGATACCCCGACATGATAATTGCAGCATTCTCCACCCTGGTCGATGTCGAGAGCGGACTCCTGTGGAAAGCGCCATGGGTGCTCGCGGCACTGGCAGGGCTCCCTGTGCTCAGAAGGGAGAACAGGAGGCTTTTCAGATGGCTCGGTGTCCCTGCACTCATCTATTCAATCTTCCTGGTCCTCTGGGCCGGGGTCAACTGGAGCGGGGCGCCCACTCCCGCCGGAAGGATGCTACTGCCTCTGCTGCCTCTGCTCCTTGTCTCCCTGGGCAAGGTCTGGGACAGGAGGGGCACTGCTGTGCTGGTATGGGTTTCACTGGCCATTTCCGCCGCCCAGTTCTGCCATCCGCTTCTGCGGTTCAACTATTCGGACGGGACCGACAACCTTATGAGCATGCTGGCCGGTCCCGTATCAGGGGTATACGCATGGCTGCCCACTGCCGTCCGGTTCAGGCTGCCCGCCTTCGCACTGTGGACTCTGCTGTCCGCCCTGGTGATCTGGTTCGTTCACAGAAGGAGCAGTGTCACCGAGTACATGATAGCCGCCGGTTTCGGTTTCCTCTGCCTTCTTGGCGGAACGCCGAGGACGGACTGGGAGGCTGAGGACATACCTCCGTCCATGATGGATTTCTGCACGCTCTATCCGACGGAGAACGAACCGGAATCCAGGGCTTACTGGCTCTTCTCGAGGGAGCGGATGCTGCTGCTGTCGGGAGGGGGGGACAGGGTCAGGCTACCTCTTGACGCCGCCGGTGGAGAGGCGGTGATTGTGACGGTATCGTTCCGCGGGGCGGGTACTGGGGCGGGGCCTGGACTTAGAGCATCCTGCGGTGGGTGGAGCGATTCGATCTTCGCCGTTTCGGAAGTGATGGAACCGCCCCTCTGGATGACACTCATAAGGGACACGCGGCTGGAGGGGAAACCGGAGAACCTTCGCGAGCTAACCTGGCAGATCACCGTCCCGGCGATTTGCGATACGCTGATCCTGACCCCGATACCGGCAGCAGGCCAGAGGTCCGGGTACAACGGCATATACCTGGATGAAGTGTCCATCCGGTGAGCGTGTCGGGTCCTGTGCAGCTTGCGCTGGAACAGAGGCCTGTGCAGTATTGAGGATGAGCGTGAGATAAGCTTGTTGACCGGGGAGGAAAATTGTCCAGAAGGTTCATGATAGGAGTGGAACTCCTGACCGGGCTGTCCATAGGCGCGGCTGCGGCAGCGGCTGCTGTTGCCTTCATGACTGCCTTCCTTGTCAACAGGGACCTCGGGGCACAGTCCGGTCATATGGCCACCGTAACTGCATTCGCACTGAGCCGTTCCATCGAGGATGATCCCGTGGAAATGCTGGGGAGAGTGGCCGACCCCCTTGTCAGGAGCGGGAGCCTGGAGGCAGCCGTGGTCCTGGATCCCGGAGGAGAGATCGTCGCAGTCTCCGGTGATTACGGTAACGAAACTCCGGTACCCGGGGAATCGGACGAATGGTACTTCGCTGAGCTTCCCGGCAGCGGTCTCACTGTAGGGGTCAGACCGGGGATATCATCCATTTCATCGGTTTACAGCGCATTGATAGCGGGTCTGGCCGCTCTGACCGCTGCACTTGCGGTCCTCGCCTTTTTCACTCCAAGGTACCTTTCACGAACCGTGATCTCGCCATTGCGTGAGATACTGGTGGAAGCGGACCGGTTCACCAGCGGGGGAGGCATCGATCCCGAGACGGCGGGAGCCTCCTTTCACCGACTGGTAGAGCTCCTTCACGAACGGGAGAAACAGCTGAACGAAATGAAGGAGAGAGCGGAGGAGAGGGCGGAAAGAATAGAGAAGAGGTCCGCGGCCATACTCTCGGTCCTGGGCTCAGCGGTGCTGGCCATGGATGCGGATAGGAAGCTCCTGCTCTTCAACCGTCAGTCAAGGGAGCTTTTCAGTCTCGATTACGGCGATGTCGGGAGTGGGTTCCCATGGCAGCGGACCGAGGCTGGAAGGAAGCTGATACCCCTGCTGGAATGCGGCGGTGACGAGGGCGTCTCATCAGGGGAGTTCCAGCTGACAGGGGAGAAGGGAAGGACCGACCGCATCTATTCCGTTGAGATCTCCCGCTCAAGGGGGGACGAGATAGCTGTCCTAGTTACTGATGTGACAAGGATCGGGGAACTGGAAAGGCGGATAGCGGACCAGACGGCCATGGCAGACCTTGGCGCTGCTTCGGCCGGCATATCCCATGAGATGGGAAACACTCTGTGCGCGCTGTCGGGTTTCGTAGACCTGCTGGCCAGAGGGCACTCCGACACCAGGACCAGCAAGATACTGGCGGAAGTGAGGAGAGAGGTCAACTCGGCCCAGTCACTCATCAACTCCTTCGGAAGCTTTGCCCGGTCGCCGGAACCCGAGGCATGCCGGATCTCCGCCGACGACCTGGAGGAGGTCATAAGGAGTGTCTGCGGTGGATTTCCCACAAGGTGCTCCGTTACGATAAACACAGGCGAGGTCAGCCTCAACGCCGACGTCAAGCTGATCTCATCATGCCTTCGTAACCTTGTCCGGAACGCAGTGGAGGCTCATCCATCCTCCAGCATCCGTGTGAACGTCACATCCTCAGGCGGCAATGTGATTATCTCAGTTGCCGATTCCGGTCCGGGACTTCCCATGGACTGCGAGGAGGTCTTCAGGCCCTTCCGGTCCACCAAGGACAGAAGCAGCGGCAACATGGGACTGGGGCTTTCGGTAAGCAGGAGGATAATAAGGGCCATGGGCGGAGAACTCAGCGGCTGGAACCGCGCCGAGGGGGGGGCAGTGTTCGAGATAGTGCTTCCCCTGGACTCATCCTAGGAGGTTCACGATGGACAGCATTCTGCTGGTGGAGGACAAGCGCGCGATGCGCAACATGCTCACCACGGCCCTCAGAGAGGACGGATGGGACGTAATCGCAGCATCCACAGGCTCCGAAGCCCTCAGTAAGCTGGAATGCGGGAGCATGACCCTCGTGCTCAGCGACATATGCCTCCCTGGAGAGATCAGCGGAATGGACATACTTAGGAGGTCCAGGGAGCTCAACCACTGGGTTCCCGTGGTCCTGATGACGGCATTCGGTACAGTGGACCTGGCTGTGGAGGCAATGAAGGAAGGAGCCCGGGATTTCATAACGAAGCCCTTCGATCTGGACGAGCTCCTGTCAATGGTCCGCAGGTACTCCAATTCTGCGGGAACCGAACTGATAGGCTCCTCACCATCCCTGATGGCAACACTGAGGAGAGTCTCGAAGGGAGCGGAGACGAACCTCAACATACTCATATTGGGGGAGAGCGGCACGGGAAAGGAGCTCCTTGCAAGGCTGATACACAGGGAAAGCTCCCGCAGCGGAGGCCCCTTCGTCCCGGTCAACTGCGCCGCCATTCCGGCAGACCTCCTTGAGAGTGAGCTTTTCGGAGCGGAGAAGGGTGCTTACACAGGTTCCGACAGGACTCGCCCCGGCAGGTTCGAACACGCCCAGGGAGGGTCGATCTTCCTCGACGAGGTGGGAGACCTGGACAGGTCCCTTCAGGGCAAACTGCTGCGTGTACTGCAGGAAAGGGAATACACCAGAGTGGGGGGAACCGAGATATTTCACACCAACGCCAGGGTTATTTCCGCAAGCAATCGGGACCTTAAACGCGAGACGGAGGAGGGAAAGTTCAGGGACGACCTCTATTTCAGAATAGGGGAGTTCCCGGTCTCGATATCTCCCCTCAGGGACAGGTCAGAGGATGTTCCCCTCCTGGCACGGCACTTCCTTGACCGGTCAGGTTACTCCCGGATAGAGATAACGGATGATGCGATGGAGAAACTTAAGGCTTTCCGATGGCCGGGCAATGTACGGCAGCTCAGGAGCATTGTACTGAGGGCTGCAGCGCTGGCCGACGGGTCCGTGCTGGGCCCTGACAACCTTGAGATAGAGGTTCCGGATGGGGATACCGGGCTCCTCGAACAGTCTGCCAGGGCGGCCAGGGACAGGGAAGTGCAACTGATAAGAAGAGCACTGAGGGAGACCGGCGGGAACAGGAAGAAGACTGCGGAGCTGCTGAAGGTAAGCTACAGGACACTGCTCTCACGTCTGAAGGAGCTTGATCTCTGAGCAGTCAGGAAAGAATGCCAGGGGCCCGGTCACCGTTCCTGAAAAGTG
>CAZXEF010000058.1:0-14959 GCA_964639605.1 uncultured bacterium
TGCAGGACTGGAAGTACCTCGAGTAGTAGGACTGGACATCAGTAACAGCGCCGCCTGGCTGGAACTCCCAGGAGCACCACTCAAGGAAAAGGGGCCCGGCGTCGGATGCATCGGAACAGAGCTTGAAAAGGGTCAGATCGCCCCGGGAACTGCCTGCAATGAGCTCCGAAACGCCGTCCCCATCAAGGTCGACAAATTCCGGTACCGAGAAATCCCCCACATCTATATCCCTGAACGGGGAAGTTTCAGTGGAATCCACCCAGGACCCGCTGCCGTTCCTGGTATAGAAACGCATTCCCCCTCCGTCCATTCCGAACACCAGGCCTTCACCCCAGGGTGAGGGGGCACCGGAGGGTATCTGCGGAAGTCCCTCCAGCTCCATCCAACTTCCGTGGAACCAGCCTTCCCATCCTTCGAGGTAGTAGACCTGACCCTCCATCGTCCCGGCCACCAGGTCAGGAAATCCGTCGTCATCCACCATGGTGACGGCAAGATCAGGGTAGCTGCCCGGTACAGGGGGCAGCCGGAGCATGACCAGGGAATCGCTGCCGGGAATGTTCCCGTACAGGATGCCCTCCCTGGATCCGCAGACCAGTATCGGACCGCGGGCGAGTTCCACTACGGTGGGTGAGATGTTCAGAATGCCTTCAGCGCCCACTCCGCCGGATGCGTCTGACCAGTTGACCAGCGGAGATCCTTCGGAGACGGTGGCTCTGTACAGGTGGAGGCCGTTCATCTGTGTCCCCACCGCAAGGACCAGTGTTGAATCATCGCCCTGGAGGACCGCGGGGGAACTGAACGCACCGGGATTCATGGGGAATGCCCGGCAGGTCCGGGACTGGAATGGAACGAAGCACGGCATCCTGTCGGTGCCGAAATTCCTGTAGACAAGTACGCCGCCAGACTCCGTCCCGAGGACAAGGTCCGCAAGACCGTCACCTTCCATGTCGAACAGTGCGGTCCCCGCAACTGCCGGGACATCGAATCCAGTGGAACTCACTACCGGTCGGCCTTCGGAATAGATGATGAGGACACCATCGTCAGTAAGGGAAGCGGAATCCGGAATACCGTCCCCGGTCACATCCCGGAACACACCGAATTCACCCGTCCAGCTCTCCGGGTCGGCCTCCTCCAGGCCGGGGAATGTGTATATCCCCTGTAGCGACCCGTCAGGGGTCATTACAACCAGGTCATCATTGCCGTCAAAGTTCACGTCGGCGAAACCGGGAACGGCGGGTCCGTCAAGATGCAGGTCCCGGTAGAGCAGGTCGGAAAAAGCAACGCGAAGGTCGTTCCTGAGCCATTCCCCGGAGACACCCACTGCCGAATCCGCAGCCGGTGGAAGAACGGCCCTCAGAGACGGCCAGGGCCCTGGAGAAAGAGCAGGCACCACCTTGAAGTCCCCTGCAACTTCATCATCCGAACAGACACTCCAGGCAAAGCCGCCAGGCGGGACAGTGATCAGACCGTGATCAGAGGACAGGGTCCCGCAGCAAGCCGGGCCGGCAGGCAGCAGGGGCGGGAGGATGAACATGACTAAGATGAAGTAAGACTTCATTGACCCTCCCTCACGGCATGGAGATCATGCAAGGTCCGCTGCCGGCGGAGCGGCAGGCGGCAAAAAGGATAGTGTTCAGTCAATCGGCATGAGAATGCGGAAGCCTATATGACGGGCCCTGTCCCCGGATGCAAGCAATCTCGAAGCATCGACGGTTATACCCTCAGCGGGGGAGAGCCATGCTCCTCCGCAGACGTGGACCACCGAATCAAGCGGTGCCAGCGTCCATTCAGCCACATTTCCCGCCTGACAGGCGAAACCCGCGTCGGTCAGCGGAAACGAATCCACCGGAGCCGTCCAGAGGTAGCCGTCCAGGCCCCTGGTCTCCCATTCGTCGCCGGCCAGGTAATTGGCAGGATACTCCGCTTCAGGGGGATCGAGTTTTCCCCAGGGGTACTGGCCCCTGATATCCCATGAAAGTCCAAGAGAGGCCGCGTACTGCCACTCCGTCCTTGTAGGGAGCCTGCCTCCGAGATACGAGGCCACCATGGCGGCCTCCATCATGCTGACATTGACCACGGGATGATCAGGACAGCTGAAGAGGTACTCGTCCATTCCCGGGAACTCCGGATCCGGGGGAAGTTCTATCCCGGCCTGGCTGGCGATGTTGTAGTAGAGCCTGTTGGTGACCTCATACCTGCCGAGGCGGAAACCGGGGACCTCGACAGTATCGCCTTCCGGGGTGATGAACGTCCCCCCGCTGACCAGGACGAATACCGTGTCGGCAGCGATCAGGGGGAGAGGATCAGGCCGGGAAATACGTTCTTCCCCCCCGCCGCAGGCGATCAGCAGGAAAAGGGTCAGGCAGGGGGCCGGGGCGTACATCCTAGCCATTATCCGGCTGTTTCCTCCGCAGGATGATGGCCATGGGGATAATGACGCAATAGCCGAGAATGAGCATGATAGGGGCAATGGTTATGCGGCCTCCCCTGAGAAGGAACCAGCCGAGCACTATGTCAAGAAGCCCCACCGTGAAGAGAATGTAATTCGTTATCGTGAAGGGAGCCGCGCCCCCGGAGCTGCCGCTTTCATCTTCCTTAGGGGAAGCAGCCTTCTTCTTGTCCGCCATTGGTTCAAACCTCCATTGCAGTGGAATGTTTCCTTGTCAGGGAATATACCTATAAACCAGTCCGCTCCGGGGTGTCAACATCACCCGGTCCGAGAAAGAGCTGCCCCGGTTCCTCACCAGCCTCCGGCATCTCTATCCAGCCCTTTCTCCAGGCATGCAGCATGGCATCCCCGGTGACGAAGAAGGAGCCCGTGACCACCAGCAGTCCATGAGTCTTCCCCCTTCCCAGCTCAAGCGCCCGCCCTATGTCGTCCTCGGGAACTGCGTCGATCCCGGCTTTCCGGAATTCCTGCGCCAGTATCTCGGCCGGAAGACATCGCTCGTTCACGGGTGTTGTTGTGATAACAGGATCGAGAACACCCCTTAGCTGCAGGATCATATCCCGCCAGAGCTTGTCCTCCAGGAACCCGACAACGGCCGGCAAAGGCAGTGTCCAACCCTTCTCCAGGTGCCGTATCAGATTCGCCATGGAACCTGGATTGTGAGCAACATCGAACAGGATGTCCGGCTCCCCGCGACGCAGGTCTATCCTGCCGGCCCATCTGAACGAGGCACTCACTCTCCTGAAGGCTTCGACCACTGCCGACTGGTCCGATCCCGTGAAGAGCGCGGCGGCCCTGATGGCCAGCCCGGCGTTCCTCTTCTGATGCTCACCTGTCAGCGGAGCTGAACCGGCGGGTTCTGGCACGATCCTCCCGAGTCGTCTCTTCCTTACCGCGTCCTGTATTACCTCCTCGACCTCCGGCTTCTGTTCGTAGGCGACAAGCGTGCTACCCTCCCTGGCGATGGCCACCTTCTCAGTGGCGATGGCCTGCTCGGTGGAACCAAGTATCCTGCGATGCTCTATCTCCACACCGGTAAAGACAGTCAACTCCCCCTCCAGCAGTCTGGTGGCATCCAGCCTTCCTCCGAGACCGGCTTCAGCCACCACCACATCCACACCGGCTTTCCGGAAGTACCAGGCGGACATCACGGTGGTTATCTCGAAGAATGTCGCCCTGCACTCCTCTATGCTGTCCCTGAAGAGTTCCACGTACTCCACGACGGCATCCTCCGGTATCCATCTGCCGTTAACGGATGCCCTTTCCCTGTAATGAAGAAGGTGGGGCGAGGTCATCCTGCCCACGTTGAATCCCATTTCCTGCAGGATGACAGAGAGAAAAGCGGTGGTACTTCCTTTGCCGTTGGTACCCACGACATGCACGGTCCTGAAATACCTCTGGGGGTTGTCTGCGTCGGCCATGAGCTTCTTCACTCTGTCAAGGCCGAACTTCATCCCCATTCGCCTTCTGGCGAAGATGTAGTCCTCTACTTCACTGTAGTTCAACTGATGCAGCCTTTCTGAGAAAAGCGGACATGAACTTCCCCTGCTTCGTACGAATCCTGTCCTGCGAGGCCAGAACCTCCTCATGGGTCAGCACCGCCCCGGGTGTCGCCTCGTTGGTCACAAGCGACACTGCAGAGACCTCAAATCCCATCGAAGAAAGAAGAAGCGCTTCGGGAACCGTTGACATGGAAACCGTCGAGAACCCGCTGCTCTGAAGGAACTCTATTTCCGCCGAGGTCTCGTAAGCGGGTCCTGATACACATGCAAAAAGACCTTCCCGAACGATCGTACCGGTTTCCAGTGCGGCATCCCTGGCTGCCGCCGCAAGCAGGCGTGAATACACAGATGGCCTGACCCTCCAGGGGCCGGCAGAGGGAACACAACCGGTGAAATTGACATGATCCCTGAAAAGCACGGCGTCCCCGGGCTTGAGTGAGGGATCCACCGCCCCGGAGGATGATGTCAGTATCCAGCGGCTGACACCGAGGTCCCCCAGTATCCCGGGCAGGATCGATATCTCGTCACCGGAGTATCCCTGATAATGGTGCCTTCTCCCCAGCAGGAAGACGAACCTGCCGCAGCTGCTGAATACCAGCCTTCCGGGATGGCCTGGAACCCGGGACGATGATTCTCCCATCACATCACCGTAATCCAGACTGCACCGGATCCCGAACTCCTCGGCCAGCCATGAGAGCCCCGAGCCCAGCACCACGCCTGTTCCGGGAATCCTCCTGCATCTTTCCACGATCTTCCACGCCATGGAGGCGGTATCTTCACGAGGATCAAGGGACCTGACCAGCAGCAGTCCGTCCTCCCCGTCCGGGTAATAGCCTTCAAGCTTCTCCAGCTCGCTGTAGGACCTTTGATCGTACAGTGCGCGGGCAGCGACAGCTCCTGTCCTCACCTCGAGCAGAGCGTTGTCGGCACCCAGACGCTCCCCCCAGCCTTCAGCAGCATCCAGCAGAGCGGAGGCCAGTCCCGTTCTCCTGTATGATGGGTGGACGGCGAGATTGACTATGTGCAAGCCTTCCGTCTCCAGGCATGCGCTCACATAACCTCTGACGACCCCCTTCATCCTGGCGGTCCAGGTTCGGCAGGCGGGGGAGCCGATGCAGCTTGATAAGGTCTCCCGATCCCAGGGGCAGGCGAAGGACAACTGCTCTATTTCCAGCATTACCTGAATGTCCGTCCGGGATGCCAAACGCAGTTCAGGGTACAAATGTAACCGCTTTCTGGTTGAAATCCCGAAGGTAGAGCGGCACCGGGTAAGTGTCAAAACCGGTTTTCTCGAACTTGAGTGATCCAAGCATGGCGGCAATGGACGGCCTGGGCAGGTCCAGGGACTCATCGGTTCCTGAGACTCCCTGCGGGAGTGACATGACACGCTGACCGCTTCCTATCGCCGTAGCACTGCCGATGTCCGAGACCCGCCGGCAGATGGCTTCCGCAGTGTAGACGGCCGGTTCTACGATCACGGCCGCTTCAGGCGAGCCTCCGCTGTAGACCGCAGCGAAGACCTCGCCCTCCCTGGCCCGTATGCAGGCAAGCACAGGCTGCGAAACCACAACCGAGACCGCGAGTATTCTCAGTGTTCCCACTGCAACCACTCCCGTGTTCCATCCCCTTGCAAGACCCTGTGCGGTAGAAATGCCGATCCGGACCCCTGTATATGAACCGGGGCCGGCCGAGACGGCTATCCCGGCAATATCTTCTCCCCTGGCGCATTCATTCTCCAGCATGCGTGCAATTCCGGGAAGGAGCTTCTCGGAATGGGTCGCCATCACGGGAAAGAACTCCTCGGCCAGCACCTCTCCGTCCCTTGTCAGAGCTATTCCACCGGTGGGTGAAGTGGTCTCAATCCCCAGCCATAGTCCTGCCATCGATGCTCACCATCCTTTTTAGAGGATCGGGAGTGAAATCCAGATGTACCTTCACTCCATCCCGAAGCCCGGGACCGTCCAGCCTGTCCGCCCACTCCACAATTACCGCGGCCCGGGAATCCAGGACATCCTCTATTCCGTAGAACTCCAGCTCGTCCGGGCTTCCCTTGAGCCTGTAAAGGTCTATGTGATGTATCTCAAGACCACGGGACTCGTAGACCGCATCAACAATGAAACTTGGACTGGGGATCGCTCCCTCTACTCCCAGTTCCCTCAGGACCGCCCTTGCGAACACTGACTTGCCGGCCCCGAGATCGCCGGTAAGGTACAGCCGGCTCCCCGGGCCCATGTCCCGGGCCACACTGGCAGCCAGGTGCTCCAGAGCCTGCTGATCCATCATTTCACGCTCTTGGGTTTCATGACTATGCTGGGCACGATCATCTCTTCCAGCGAGACCCCTCCGTGCTGGAAAGAGTTCCTGAACTTGTACATCTCGTCCCTGGGTACGCTGGGGAACATCATGAAATAATCGGATCTGGCGAAAAGGTAGCTCTTGGAGGGTCTGTCATCCGGAAGCCCCCATCGGGCGGGGTCACCGGTTGATATCACGGCCTTCGGATCAGCGGAAAGCGAGGTTCCGAACCGGAACCTGATGCTCCCCGAAACCCCCCTGCCCCTTATCCTGGTCTCCCTGGAGGTGAACACCGAGCCGTGGTCGCTGGTGATGATCACTGTGGAGCCCCGGGCAGCAAGGGTATGGAAGAGGTCCTTGAGGAAGGAGGACTTGAACCATGTCTCCGCGAGTTTCCTGAAGCTGGAGACATCAGGTGCAAGGTCCCTTATGAGGTCAAGCTCCGATCTCCCGTGGGTGAGGTGATCTATATAGTTGATTATCAAGGCCATGAACCCTTTCTTTAGATGCCTTGAGAGGGAATGTATGAGCATTTCGCCCTCTCGCCTGTTGCTTACCTTGACATAGTCCGGCTCGATGTTCCTGCCGAAGCCCAGCCTTCTCAGGGCCTCTGTGAGGTAGAAGTGCTCATGCTTGTTCAGACCGGGATCCCCGTAGTTCTCGTCCCACATCCTCCTGTAGAATCTCCATATATCCCGGGGCAGCAGGCCTGAGAAAATGGAGTTCCTGCTGTACGGAGTGGCGGAGGGAAGCACCGAAAGCATGAAATCCGTCTCGATGTGGAACCACTTCTCAAGCTGAGGCGCCATGGTCAGCCACTGGTCATATCTCATGCAATCGATGACCATCAGTACCAGCTCGGGGGAACTGTCACCCTGGGGGACCACGACTCTCTCCAGGAAGTTGTGGGACATCAGTGGTGCATCGGGATCCTCCCCGGACACCCAGAGGGGATAGCTTCTTTCCACGAAGCGGGAGAAGTCAAGCTCCATCTCTCCGAACCTGTGCCTGTCCATGGTCTTCATCTCATCGGTGATGGCACCTTCGGATGCCACTTCCTTCTCCACCCAGGAGCTGTAGAAGCCGATCCAGTCCCTGAAGCTCATATCGTGGCTTCTCATCTCCATCAGACGGGCCGTCTGGTCAACCATCTCCCTTGCGGCCTTCTGCGTCCTCAACCGATTGCCCATGAGCAGTTTCTTTATGACAAGGAGTATCTGGCTGGGATTCACCGGTTTGGTCAGGAAATCATCGACCTCGCTGCCGATGGCCATATCCATCAGTTCCTCTTCCTCGCTCTGGGTGATCATCACTATGGGCAGAGCATGGTAGTTCCTGCGGATGGAGGATACGGTCTCGAGACCGTCCATGCCCACCATCATCTGGTCCATCAGGACTATGTCCACCTGGTTGTCCCTGAGGACTTCAAGGGCCTTTTTCCCGTTGGGTGCGGTGAGGACACGGTAATCGAGCTTCTCCAGGAACCTGATATGGCTTCGCAGATGCTGTATCTCGTCATCAACCCACAGGATGCTGATCATGCCCCATCCCCCCGTGCCGCCGAGAGCAGGATGACAAAGGTCGTCCCCTTCCCCGGCGAGCTGGCCTTCAGCCGCAGCCTGCCCTTATGATGCCTCTCTATTATCCGTTTGCTAAGGGTCAGGCCGAGACCCCATCCGCCTCGTCTTGTGGTGAACCCGGCCCTGAATATCTTCTTCTGGTTAGCAAAGTGAATCCCGATACCGGTGTCTGCTATCTCGATCTCGACCTGACCGTTGCCTTCCGGGATATCCCTGGTGGTGATCCTGATGGTTCCCTCAGAATCCTCATTGACCGCCGAAATGGAATTCTTCAGGAGGTTCTCGATCACCCAGCCGAAAAGGACAGGATTGAGGTTCACGGGATACTTGGACCGGAAATCGGTTTCAAGGACTACCCCCTCGGAAAGCAAACCGGGTCTTCCCGAGAAATAGTGGACAGTATCAAGTATGACGGGATTCACCAGCCCTTTTTCCAGTCTGGGCTTCTTCCCCATCTGACCGTAGCGGTTCGCTATCTGCTTCAGTCTGTCGACATCATCCTCCATGCATTCCAGGGCTTCCTCGAGTTCCCCGTCTTCAGAGGGTTCAGGCCTGTCGCCCAGTATCTCTATCCAGCCCATGAGTGATGAGAGGGGGGTACTCAGCTGATGGGCCGTCTCCTTGGCGAAACCTATCCAGGACAGCTCCTTCTCCTTCTTCATCTCGCTCCTGATGACCAGGAGGAAGAGCAGCACCACCACCGATATGATTCCCATCTCGATGTACGGGACATAAAGCAGCTCCTGTTCCAGGTCATCGGATCCGTAGTGAAGGTAGCCAACTGTCTCGCCGCCTGCATCGGTTATGGGAAGGGGGGTGTTCTCCAGGTCCAGCTTCCTTGCAAGGACACGCAGGACCCTGAGGCTGTCAGTGCTGATTGAATCGGTGACCACCGCTCCGTTGACCACCTGGGGTCTCATCTCAGTATCGGTAAGCAGCGTCGAATAGTCCAGCCGTTCCACAAGGTCTCTGAACAGCCTTCTGATGGTCCTGAGAAGCTGTTCCCTCTCCCTGTACCCCTCGAAAGAGACAAAGTACCATTTTGTGACCATTCCGCAGGTCTGGCAGTACCCCGTGATGGAAGTATCCGGATTGAAACTGTAGGCAGGGTACGTGGTGCCGCACTCACTGCAGATATACATCATGCCTATTTCGGCCAGGCTGCTGAGGGGTACCTGTGAGCCGGCCCAGAACCAGGCGATGGTTTCGTTGGCCTTGGTCCTGGCTTGTCTGAGCCTGCTGACCAGGTCAAAGCTGTAGTAAAAGAAAAGCCATATCAGGGCTATCATCACGAACAGAGGCAGGAGCCTGGTCCTGATGTTCCACATGTCAGGAGTTTTCCAGGTACGGGACCACGAATCCTGCGGATGGGATGAACACGGCTCGGGTGTGATCACGGGCCATTACCCATGACCGCACATCATGCACCGGCTCCATTCCCATCTCCCTCACCAGGTCATCTGGAAGACCGCTGGCCAGGGCTATGGTAAGCCTTTTCCTAATCTCCCTGAGGCGAACGATCGCATGGTCACCGATGGTGTAACTCTCAGTGTCAGGAGTCTCCCAGTCCTCATTCAATGACGAGATGAAGGCCTGCCGGAGATGGTCCGCCCCGAGACCTTCCGGGCAGGGGGCTACGAGCAGAAGGGTTCCACCGTCCTCAACTATATGGCTGCAGTTGTAGATGGCCTTCTCCGCCTGGTACAGATTTATGTGCAGAGGCTCTCCCGGGTGAAGGATCACGAGCCCCGATCTCTCCTGCACCGGTATGCGCGCCAGGGCGGCTGAAGCATCAGTTGCCCTGGCGAAGGAATCCGCACAGGTCCCGGTGAAGAAATCAACCAGTCTTCCGCGGTGCATCACACCATTCCCCTGGACTATCTCCACCCTTGTCTCCAGCATGGCCAGGGCCTCGGCCATATCCTCGTGCACTGGATTACCCTCCAGCCTGCACGGCAGGGAGCCGGGCAGACAGGCGTGGTAATGGTTCCTCACTATGGTCTCCCTGGAGGCCACTCCGGGCAGGAACGACTTCCTGCCACCGGTGAAACCGGCGAAGTAGTGCGGCTCCACCGAATTCACTGCAATGACTGGTCCCCCATCGAAAATCCAGGGATCAAAGCTCACTGGTGTACCCCTGGAAGTCCTTCCGATGAATACCATTTCAGGCAGGTCACAGTCGCTGTTCTTCCAGGTGGCATCGGGAAAACAGTTTCCCAGGAGCTTCATCTTCTCCTCTTCCGTCACCGGTCGGTGGGTCCCGGTGGCAAAGAGTATCCGGACGGTGCAGTCCAGCATTCTCTCAAGGGGTTCCAGCATCGGACGGGACGGCGGACGGGTGGCATCGTTGACCACTATGGTCACAGGACCGGATCTGGATAACCTTCGAAGGTCAGGCTCAAGTTCGTCCCATGCTTCCGCCATTGCCTCGCCGGTAAGGGGCTGCGGCTCCGCATCGCTCCTTATCTCGTTTTCCCTCAGGAAATCCGGGATACCTATCAGGTCATTCATTCCCGTCAGATCCTCTGCCCCTCCCAGACCAGTTCGGTCCCGGCTATGTCCTGAACACCGCTGAAGGAACCGAAGTTCTCATCGAATTCGAATGTTCCGTCTCCGGTGAGAGAGCCTTCTGTATAGGTGTATTCCATAGTATGCCCGTCAAGGGTTCCCGCAATGGTCCCCAGAGGGTACTCACCATTGACCTCACCGGATTCGGACACGACAAAGATCATTTCCCCCATTGTGGTATCCCAAGACCCCTGAGGTCCGTCGGCGGTCTCCAAGGGAGCCTCCGTTTCGGTGACATCCTCCTGTAGAATCGGGACTTCCTCCTCGATGACCGCGGCAGTATCTGATGGGGTTTCATCGATCACGGGGGCCTCCTGTTCTGGAGGGGATTCGCCGCCGCATGAAGACAACAGGAATGCAGGCAGCACAATGGCCAGTGTCAGTACTGAGATGCAGATGGTTCGCATGAGGGTTCCTTTCGATGATGGCAGGTCCCGAAAAAGCCTGGACAAGGTGATGACCGTCTCCGGGGCATATTAACCACTATGGACACGATAAACATAAAACTATACAGTATGCTCATCCAGCTACTGCTAAGGAGGGTGCCGTGTCCCACAAAGATAGAAGAAGAACGGGCCTTTTGTTCCTTTTCATTACCATTGTGCTGCTGATACTGGCGTCTACCGCCCTCGGAAGGGCCGGAGGCGGTGGAAGTTACGGCGGCGGTGGCGGCGGTGGCGGTGGAGGAGGAGGGGGCAGCGGATATATCTTCTACCTTCTGATCCGGCTTGCAATAGAGAAACCCGTAATCGGAGTACCTCTACTCATCGTTGTGATAATTATTTTCATCAAGTTCAGCAAGAAAGCCAAGGGCGGCTACGAAACCCATACCATCGCAAGGGCCGGCAAGCTCAGGAAGCAACAGGAGCAGCAGGAGATGCAGGAAGCCCTGGAGGTGATCAAGCAGAGGGACCCGGGGTTCACCACCGGCAAGTTCATCCAGAATGTCAACAGAGCCTTCATAGCGGTACAGGAAGCCTGGTCGAACCAGGACCTTTCAACGGTGAGGCAGTTCATCTCCGACGGCATAGACGAGCGTTTCAGCCTGCAGACAGAGATGCAGAAGGCCGAGGGCTTCCGGAACAGGATGGAGAACATCACAGTACGCAGTTCCAGGATCGTCGGAGTCTACACCGACCGTCATTTCGACACGATCCACGTCGAGATAACGGCCCAGGCCGATGATTCAGACGTCGACCTGAGAACAGGGAAGAGGATCCGCAAGAACTCCTCCACTCCCTTCACCGAATACTGGAGCTTCCTGCGCAAACCCGGGGTCCAGACGCTGGAGGGCAAAAGCCTCGTCGAGGGATTCTGCCCCAACTGCGGAGCACCCATCGAACTCAGCGACACCGGAAGGTGTGAAAACTGCGACTCTGTACTCACCAGCGGTGAGTACGACTGGGTACTGGCGGAGATAACCCAGTCCATCGAGTGGAACGTGATATCGGACAAATCACTGATCCCGGGCTTCGACGACATCCTTGCCATCGATCCTGGCTTCAATCTCCAGCACATCGAGGACAGGACTTCTGTGATATTCTGGCGGCTCATGAAGTCCTGGTTCACCTGCGATGTGTCCGAGGCGCGCAAGGTCACGCTCCCATCGTTCCTCGAGAGCTTCCGCAAGCAGATTGGGAGCACCATGGCCGGCGAGGACTGGCTCTTCTTCAAGGATGCCGCTGTCGGAGCAGTGGAGGTGCAGGAGATCGTGCTGGGAACCACGAACCGGATGGACCGCATAGGTGTTCTGGTAAAGTGGTCCGGCATCAACGCCCGAAGGAACAGGGAGGGCAAGGTAAGGGTTACCGGAGGCAAGATGATAAGACCTCAGGTCTTTACCCTTGCACGCAAGCACGGCGTGAGGACCGGGGCCGATCAGAGCTTCATGTCGTCACACTGCCCCGGATGCGGAGCACCCTACGAGGGAGGCAGCACGGGAGCGTGCGACTACTGCGGCAGGCCTCTGAACGACGGCAGCCAGGACTGGGTGCTGGAATCCGTTGAGAGGTTCTCTGCCTCCAGGATAACTGCCAGGGCCGTGGACGGGATCGAGCATGCGGCCCTTGTACCACCTGAACTGATTCTCGCCGCAATGGTCAAGGCCATGTACGCCGACGGCGAAGTTGACGAGAAGGAGATGAAGACCCTTTCCTCCTTCGCTGCCAGGCGCCACATGACCGATGAGCAGCTGAACGACATCATCGAGACGGTCAAGTCCGGTGAGAATACCCTGCCCGCACCGAGTTCCCAGGGGGAGGCCAGGGAGATACTGGCGGCGATGTCCAGGATGGTGCTGTCGGACGGAAGGCTCTCTGGCGAGGAGAAGAATCTGCTCCAGGCCTTCGGCGAGTCCCAGGGGATGGTGTGGGCGGATGTGAAGCTGATAATATCGCAGCAGAAGGCACTTCTTTACAGGGAAGCCAAGCTGTCCATCCAGGAGACGAAGTAATGTCCCATTTTCAGGCCCGGCACCAGAATGGGACATTCCCTCTGGATCGTCTAGATGGATGACTTCTCAAGATGATAGATGATGAAATTCGGGACCCGGATTTCGTCGCTGAGTTCAGGGTACTCGGCCAGTCCATCCTCGGAGACAGTAGGCTCCACGAGTCCCCTCAATGAGAATCCGGCGTCGAGAAATCCGTTCATGTATCCCGACAGGGTGCGGTGGAAATTCGTGAAGTCCACTCCCATCATACGCCAACGCCTCTCTCCCTCCTCAAAATAACGGTCGAGTATGACATGGCTCTTTTCCCCTTCTCCGTCCTTGTGCCAGGCCCCCACCGCCGACCTCATAGGATGGAGGTTGGCCACCACGAATCTGCCGCCCGGCCTGAGTATCCGGAACACCTCCCTGTTGTTGGCCGTGTGATCAGGAAGGTCGCACTGGTTCAGGTAGGATACGGCAAGGTCGAAGGAACAGTCCTGGAGGAAACCCAGATCCTGTGCATCGGCTGCGATATATTCATCTCCGTCAGTCTGCAGCTGTTCGGCGGCGTCGATCATGGATGTGCATAGATCCACACCCAGGACACGAGCGGCTCCCTTCCCGAGGAGCAATCTGCAGAAGCGGCCCTCGCCGCATCCCAGGTCGATGATCCTCAGCCCGGTGACATCCCCGCAGGCCTCCAGCATCGGCTGGTCGAGAAGACCCGCCCTGGTGGCGTTCCTGCCCTCACGCGCCTCCCTTATCCAGGGTGCCGAGAGCCTTGACCATTCCTCCGAGAGCCTGCGCCGGTCGGTCATCCTGGGCAACCTGTCAAGCAGTCGGAACTGCATGGAATGAACATCTCGTCACCAGGTTGAACCCGATGGTGCGTGACTGCGGACCAACACGGCAGCCTTATCACCAAGGCCATCAGGAGGAGCAAAATCACGAAGACAGATCCCCTTTTTTCTGAACATTTCAGCTGTTATTCCAGACATGCGTGGATAATATCAGAAATGCCACGGGCAGCCAACCGTGCCGGAGAAACCTCGGGACAGCCTGCTGCAGGGGCCTTGACCGTGAAACCGGCTTTGACCTGTGAAAGCCCCCCGAAGTATGATTGATTCTGTCGGCGGTACATCATTCAGCGTAGAACCTGGAAGCGTGAATTGAAAGATCAGAGCAGGGCGGATTTTATACCGTCGTTCATAGCAGCACAGTACCGGAAGGGGCTCAGGGAGGGTGACTTTATCGGATCCGTCCTGATCTCCGACATCAGCGGGTTCACGCACCTCACCGAATCGCTCTTCACCCTCCAGAAAAAGGGAGCGGAACAGCTTTCGGACATTCTGAACGGCATTTTCAGCTCCATGATAAGGTCCGTCCATCACCGAGGAGGATTCGTTGCGAATTTCGCAGGAGACGCCTTCACGGCGATCTTTCCGGGAGATGACGGCGAAGCCGCTCTCATGGCCGCCCTGGAGATCAGGACCTCGGTCCCCGGTAAGGTCTCCTCCGGATCCATCCGGCATGAAGTAGGCATCAGGTCGGGGCTGGACGCCGGTCGCGTATGCTGGAACATATTCGGCTCGGGTCCATGCGCTTTCCTCTTCAGCGGAGAAGCCGTCATGAACGCAGCGGTCGCGGAATCGGCGGCATCCACCGGCGAGATACTCGCAGGCGCGGGAGTAGCAGTGTCCGAAGCAGACATTGTCGATAGGGTCCGGGGCACCGACTCCGGACTGACTTCCCCATCCTGCATCCCGTCTGTGGGAAATGACCCGGGGATAGAAGAACTGTTCGTTCATCCGGACTACATCGCCAAGGTCGGCTCCCCTGAGTTCCGGGATGTGGCATCGGTGTTCACGGGATTCGGGAATATAGAGGACATGAACGAACTGGTGGATACTGTCATGAGAACCAGCATGGAGTACGGCGGCTACTTCAACCTCCTGGACTGCGGGGACAAGGGCAATCTCACCCTCACTCTGTTCGGAGCACCCCTTACATCGGGCAGAAGCGTCACCAGGAGCATCGGTTTCGCCATGGAACTCAGGGATAGATTCGGGCTGAAGGTAAGGAGCGGGATCACCTATGGAAGGGTGTTCGCGGGCTTCATCGGTTTTCCGGGATT
>CAZXEF010000059.1:0-14893 GCA_964639605.1 uncultured bacterium
AGTAGTAAGGTACGACTCCCTGAAGGTGTTCTGGAACACCGCGGATGACGTGTCAAAGATGTTCGACATCCATCTTGACTGTGGTGAACTGAACCCCCTTCCCGCCGAAAGTCTGCTTGTGGACGACGCCATGCTCTACTGGGCTACTCCTGCCCTTGCTGATCCGGATCCCGTACCGTCACAGGGAATGTTCGTTGAAAAGCTGATGGATCTGGGTTACATATAACCTGGCCGTCTGACTGGCTCCCCTGCCTGTCACTGCGGAATCAGTGATCGATGAGTTGCAGCATGCCGGTGGAACTCTTATGATTCTTGTGTAGTATGCCTGCGTACTTCAAATGGATAGTTATCTCTAGTAAAGGAGCGTAATCGGAGTGATTCTAGTGAGATACTTTGTCGAAATCACCACGCTGTTCCTTGTTATTGCCGTCTCGATTGCCGGATGTGCACAGAGCGAAGGACCGGTCTGTCCCAGCATAATAGTCATCATCATCGATACGCTAAGGGCAGATCATCTGGGTTGCTACGGGTATGAAAGGGATACATCCCCCTCAATCGACAGCCTGGCTGAGACCGGGATGCTGTTCCTGGATAACATGGGGCAGTCGCCATGGACCCTTCCAGCTACCACCACCATCCTGACCGGGCTTACCCCTCAGGCACACAGGGCTGGTCAGATAGGGGACATGATTCTTGGCCTTGATCCATGCATAGAGAGCCTGGCCACCATCATGAGCAGCAGAGGCTACCCCACCTTCGGTTACTTCTCGGTCAGCTGGCTGAGTGCGTCCTTCGGCTTCGACCGGGGGTATGATTTTTTCCTATGTCACGAGGACAAATCCGGACATGCCGACGAGACCATTGACTCGTTCATCCGATGGAGCCGGAGCATTCAACAGGATCAACCCTTCTTCGCCACACTTCATTTTTTCGAGCCGCATCAACCCTACGAACCTGCCGCTCCATACCGCGATGCATTCCCTGTCGCGACAGATTCGATCTTCGAGGGAACCATCGCGTGGCTTGAGGACGAGGATGGCAGTATCCTTTATCCTCAGCAGAGAGACTATCTGGTTTCCATGTACGATGCCGAGATACTCCATGTGGATACCGCACTGGAAAAGCTATTCGCGTACCTCAGGGAAACTGGCAGAGACAGCAGCACAGTGATCCTGATCACGGCTGACCACGGCGAGGAATTCCTGGATCATGGGGGCACCGGTCACGGGCACACACTCTATCAGGAAATGTTGCACATCCCCCTGATAATCGCAGGGCCCGGCGTACCTTCCGATTCCATATGTGACATGCTCGTCGGCCAGATAGACATAGTGCCCACGCTTCTCGTCCTATCTGGCATTGAGGTCCCCCCCTCTCTGCAGGGCATCGATCTTCTTCACGCTTCTTCGGTCGAGAGGGGTCTGCCGTCCGGGCATCCAAGAGAGGGTACCATGTATTGCTATCGCCTGGGAGACCTGAAGCAGTGCTGCGACCTGGAAAACGAATACTTCCCTCTGTTCGACCTGGCACAAGATCCCCGAGAGCTTCTCCCTCTGCAGACTGACAGTTCGCTGATGGAAGAAGTGGATTTCTACCTTCTGACACCGCCGGTAGGGCATACTTCAGTGATGCAGCAGGACGATGCCCATGAATCCCTGAGAAGTCTGGGATATATCTGACATCAGCGGGAGCCTGCTCGATGCTCTTTCCAGACCATGGATACTCCTGGCAGCAGGGATGCGTTTGTCGGCGGTATGCTCTTCCCCATACCTTAGGGACTTGGCCAACTTGAGTCCGCATGTGCATGCTCCGAATACTGAAATATGCTGGGACGGGCAGGAAACAGGAATCTTGCTTTCTGTCGTGTTCCTCTACTATTTGACTGGTTGGATACGTTCCGATATTATGTCATGAAGTACTGAATTACAGAAAACCGGAGGGTATTCGGACCGATCAGCAAGATCGTGGAGCTGATCGAGAAAGATGCGAGATCCAGTTTTCTTTCATCCAGCTTCTCCGGGAGGTCCATGTGGTCACCAGTCTTCTCTGTATCGGTGTGATTGCAGGTTCTGTTCTCCATGTTCCATCGGATTACACCACCATCCAGGCTGCCATCGATGCCTCGACTGCTTCTGACACCGTACTGGTGGCGTCCGGCGTTTACAATGATAACATTGACTTCTTGGGAAAAGCGATCACCGTAATCAGTGAAGAGGGGGCAGCTTCAACCACAATCGACGGCAGCTTTCCGTCCGATCCCGATTCGGGGAGTGTTGTCTTTTTCGTCAGCGGAGAGGGACTCTCATCGGTTCTACGGGGATTCACAATAATTGGTGGAACAGGAACCAAGGATGGGGACAACAGGAAGGGTGGCGGGATATTAATCGACGGTTCATCACCCACTGTCTCGATGAATATCATTATCGGTAATTCAGTATCGTCCGTCCAGAACGCTTACGGTGGGGGAGTGCTGTGCACGCAGTCCTCAGATCCACTTATATCGGGCAATACTATTGCCGGTAACAGCTCCAGCTCATCGGAGGGTATCGGCTACGGCGGGGGAATCTGCTATAACTACGGATCATCCCCGGAGATAGCATTCAATCTGATACGGGATAACACATCGGAACTCGGCGGGGGCATCTATGGCAAGCATGTGTCCCAGGCGCTGATCTGCAACAACGTCATCTGCCTGAATACAACAGACTACGGCGGAGGAGTAGCAAGCAATCCAGGAGCGGATGCCACGATCGTGAACAATGTCATCTTTGGCAATGAGGCGAGTTTTGAGGGTGGCGGCATCTACTTGAAAATGTCCTCTCCCAGCCTGATGAACTCCATCGTGTGGGGCAATTCGGCCCCTCAGGGAAGTCAGATATGGATAGGTCAGTCCGGTGCTCCCGGACAGCTGACAGTCGATTATTCGGACGTTCTCTTTGGACCCGATTCCATCTGGGTGGGCCCGGGATCGTCTCTGCTCTGGGGATCCGGCAATATCGAACTTGATCCCATTTTCGAATCCGGGATACTGAGCGATTATCATCTGGCCCCGGGATCTCCATGCATAGATACCGGCAATCCGGACCCGTCCTACAATGATCCAGAGGATTCCGGGAACCCCGGAATGGCACACTGGCCTTCCCTTGGTACTGTCCGCAATGACATGGGAGCGTACGGAGGTGGGGGTGCTTCCTATTGGACAGGGATTGAAACCGAGACTGAGATTCCGGCAGCAGAAATCGGTATCTCCGTCCACCCCAATCCCGTTTCATCAGTCTTCAACCTGACTCTCACGACAGCTAATGGAGGATCGGTATCCATCTCGCTGTTCGATACAGCTGGCAGGATCGTGCATCAGCCTTCACTCTTTCAGCTGGGTCCAGGATCCAGCACAATCGAACTGCGTCCTCAAGGGCTGCCCAGCGGACTTTACATCGTCAACGCGAGAACCGGTGATATTGGTGTCTCAGTCCCATTTATCCTTATCGGTCGATGAGCATGATCATTCAGCTAGAGTGGCCCTGGCCTCGATGGTGATCGAGTAGGGCATGTCACAGATCCCCCCGTCCGCGTCCAGGGAGTGCACGAATGAGACGGTCAGGCTGCGGCTTCCGATCAGTAGCTCTCCGGGCGGAAGGTTATCCCCAGGGTCCGATGGTATATACCCGAGAGCCTTCCGGAGTGCTCTCTCTCAGCTTCGAACAATCATTTGCATCGATGGGTTCTTTGACTGACGGAAAAACTTGGAGTATGATTCGACATAACACGGACGCGTTCGAGCTTCGATGAGAATTAACAGCAACCAGCCGATAACAGGTTCAACACAAACATACCTGGTCAAGAGGTCTGTCAGGCTTGAAATGAAACCGATACTCCGTCTGATCCCGATTCTTCTTCTGCTCTCGAGCTGCCGCAATCCCAACGGGGGCGGACTGAACGTGATTCTGATCTCGCTGGATAACCTGCGGAGCGATCATGTCACCAGTTACGGTTACGAACGGGATATCACGCCCACCCTGGACAGCCTGGCTTCGGAAGGCATACGCTTCAGCATTTTTCAGGCACAGGCGCCAAGGACACTTCCCTCCCACGCTTCGGTCTTCACCGGTCTCTCCGTCGCTTCCCACTGCACGGGCAAGTTCGAGGACTGCGCATTCGATCCAGACCTGCCCTCCATTCAGAGCACACTGAAGACCCGCGGCTACACCACCGCCGGTTTCGGCAATGTCATCTACTTCACTGACAGTTACAGGTTCGATGCGCATCTGGATTATCTCCAGTGCAATATCAAGGGCTATTATACAGGAGCCCAGACGTTTTCGGACGCCAGGTCATGGATCGAGGAGCAGAGAGAAGATGGAAGGTCATTCTTCGTCTTCATCCACATCTTGGAGATCCACATGCCCTTCGATCCTCCTGAACCCTTCGACAGGATGTTCACCGAGAACGGGTCAGAGGGTATCATTCAATGGGAAGTCGACAGCCAGGGGAATCTCCTCAATCCACAGGACTGCACTCACCTGCTGAACCTGTACGATGGAGAGATAGCATATACCGACAGTATCCTCGGCGAGTTCCTTTCGTATCTGAGGACTTCCGGACTCGCTGACAGCTCACTCGTGATAGTCTTTTCCGATCATGGAGAGGAATTTCTCGAACATGGGGGATGGTTCCACGGACACTCGCTCTACCAGGAACTGCTGGGGGTACCCCTGATCATATCCGGTCCGGGGATAGAAAAGGATCTTGTCGACTCCCTGCCCTCAGCCCATTTCGACATCTTCCCCACGATCCTCGACTACCTGGATATCCCGATCCCCGAGGACGTTGAAGGCGTAAGCCTGCTCTCGGACTCCCTCAGGTCCGGCAGGGCTATTCCATCCAGCGGCCTGGATCCCCAGTGGTCCGGCTTCGGGGGAACGAACCCGAATGCCTGCTACCTCGTCTCTGTGCTCAAGAGTGGAATGAAGATCATCATGGACATGAGAACAGGGCATGCTGAGATGTTCGACCTGGGGAACGATCCCGGGGAATACCATCCCCTGCCTGCGGATTCTTCGCTAATACTGGACGCGGAGGATTACTGGACCAGCATCCCTCTAGGCGATCCCCCGCCGGTGGACACCTCCCTCGTTAACGATACCCTTCGTGACCTGGGGTACATGTAGCTGGAGTTCCATACCGGGCCATCCGCCATTCGAACCTGATCATCTGCGTATCGTCCGGATCGCTGCGCCGGGATCTCTATCGTAAGTTTCCCTCAATTAGAACACATCGAAGAGTGAGACTTCTCCTTTGCTAGCCTCTCCTTGAAAAAGGACTGCCATTAGGGCTTCCCGGTATTGGACCCGAGGAGCATGCTGAACCTGCTTAACGGTTTGCGTTTTCGTCAAAATGTATATATGTATAAATTTACGATTTCATTTGAACCTCAACGGAAATCCGGAGTGCAATACCCATGAACATCGTAAAAATGGTATTAAGTTACCTCTCACCTGTGCAGCCTTCGTATCTCATCCTCTTTGTGACATCGGAGTGTAACGCCAGATGCAGTTTCTGTTTTTACGGTGAGGAAGTCAGGAGTGCAAAAAGAAAAGCCGATGAGTTGACCACGGCAGAATTTGAAAAAATCTCGAAAAAATGCGGCAACATACCATATCTTCTCGTATCAGGCGGAGAACCTGTACTTCGGGAAGACCTGTTTGAAATAATCAGCTTCTTTGTCAAGAACGCCGGAGCCCAGTTCATCACCGTTCCTTCAAATGGCATGTTGCCGGATAAATCCCTCGATCTTTTCACCAGGCTGACAAAGGAGTTTCCAGCCTGCCATTTCAGGGCAGCTTTCAGTATTGACTATCATGATGAGAACCACGATTCAAGTCGCGGGGTAAAAGACTGTCTGAAAAAAGTCCTTGAAAGCACTGCGAAGATCAAGGAGTTGAAGAAATCACGAAGTAACCTTACAATGGATATCGTTACCGTGTATCTCAACTCCCCCGGGCAGGACCACAGCGCAGTACGTTCATGGGTAGCAGAGAAAATAGCGCCGGATAATCATGAACTGCATATACTCCGACCTGAGTGGCCCGCGGTTTCGATCGAAGGTCTTGATCATGACAAGTTCTTCAGTGAGCTGTCTTCGTACAGGTCCGGCAGCTCTGCCAGGGAGAACAGGAAATTCAGCCCTTTTTTCAGGGGACTTAACAGCCTTTACATCAAAGGTCTCAGGAAAGTCATGGCCGGTGAAGTACTGGCAGCCTGCACGGCAGGAAAGAAGTTCACTGTCATCAGTGAAACAGGTCAGGTAAGGTTATGCGAATGCCGGAACGATATCCTGGGAGACCTAAGAAAGTCAGACTACGACCTCAGATCGATACTGGCAGAATCAAAGCACTTTCTGGATAGCATTAACAGCACCAACTGCACCTGTACATGGGAATGTGCTGTCTCCTGCAACATCGTCTGCAATCCGAGGTTCATACCCTCTCTTCTGAGTGCGTCGATCAAACAGCTGTTTATCACCAAACGGGCGGCACAATGAAGATTGCTCTGCTCAGAACACCTGTTGTGAACCTGAAAAACAGTCCATTTGGATCCACCCCCGGAATCCCGGCCAACCTTCCTTACCTTGCCGGAGTCCTTCTGGAACATGGTCATCAGGTCACGATAGTGGATTCCTACGGACTGGCACCTCATCGTTTCACCACTTACCTTGACAAATTCGAGGCAAGGGGGCTTCTTCCGGTTGAAGCGGTCGGATGTATCCCAGAGGATGCAGAGGCAATCGGTATTTCAGTTCACTGCACTCTCGAGCACGGAATGGCCGTCAGTCTGGTGCACGAGTGCAAGAAGCGATTACCTGCCATCCCCGTGATAATCGGAGGATACCACACTACTTTCTGCGTCGAGCCTTTTCTTGAGGCCGGCGCTGATTTCGTTCTTCAGGGCGAGGGTGAACACAGGCTTCCCATGCTGCTGGACTCTCTGGAATCAGGATCTGACTTTTCGATGGATGGCATCTTCGGGGGAGAGTATGCTAACCAGCGTACCCCGGTAGTCTGCCCGATAGAGGACCTGCCCTTTGCCTTTTTCGATCCCTTGCCCCTTGAGTCATACTGGGATCTGCACTATGCGCACGGACCGGTGAGAACGGGTAAGTACATCACGATGTTCACCAGCCGAGGTTGTCCGTTTTCATGTGCATTCTGTCAGACACCGAAGATGTGGGGCGGATACTGGATGGCAAAATCTCCTGAGAGAATCGTAGATGAGATGGATTTCTACAACAGGTGTTACGGTGTCTGTGATTTCCATATTCAGGATGAGAATTTCTCTCTGTCCAGGGGAAGGACCCGTCAGTTCGCACTTGAAATTCTGAAACGGGGGAGATCCTACACGTACTGCTTTCCTTCGGGTATCAAGGTAGAAACGGTGGGGCTGGAGGAAATAGAGCTTCTTTACAGGTCCGGCTGCAGATATCTGGCACTTTCTCCCGAATCAGCATCGAAGAAGGTGCTCAAACTGATGAACAAACCCGTGGACCTCGACCATCTGCTGAAAGTGGTGAAGTGGTGCAGCAAAACGGGTATCAGGGTGAACTGCAACTTCGTGCTGGGATTCCCGGGAGAAGAACGAGAAGACAGAAAGATGACTTACCGATTGATCAGGAAGCTCACGATCCTGGGAATGGATGAAATAACCGCCTTCATGCTTACGCCCCTGCCCGATACAGGGGTTGCTGATCTCAAGCCGGATAACATCGAATATGAGAACATCAATTTCTCTCCAACATGGCGAGATAATTATCGACTTATAACATTCGCGAGAATATGGATTTATATTAATTTTGCAATCCTGAAATGCTTCTTTCATCCGCTCAAAGTACTGAGCAATATCCGCTCCGTTATCAGCAGAAGGTTCACAATCAAAAGTGATATGACCATTTACAGGTTTGCCGTTGATCTTTACGATAGACACTTCAGACGGGGCAGTAAAATTGAGACCTCAGAGGCGAAGTGGTTTTCGGAAAGAACCTGCCAATAGCCCATAACGGTACTGGATCACAGGAAGGCTACCCTCAGTAGAACTGCTTCACACAATCGCAACCACCCATCACTGTGATTGAGTCCGTAATTTCTTTGAATTCACAGCGGCAGTTCAGAATGGTATAGCAGACAAAGCAATGTGCTTTAACAATATCGAGGCGTTTGATTTGCGGAATCGTTTCCAGGCTCGTTACTATTCCTGTGTTAACAAAGTAGATTCTCATGAAACCTTCTCCTATCCTGATCTCAATTCCCATTGTCGTAAGGAGTGACAGCGCCTGCTATGTGGAACGATTCGATACAGATGCTGACTTTACCATTATTGCTGAACGGGACTGGGAGCGTATTCCCAAGACCGAAGAGAAATGGCGGAGGGAATGCTGAACGAAGGACTGAGCCGGTCCGATGAAGGTTCAACGACTGTTCGTCGTGAGGAAATCGAGGATGTTGATCCCTTCCATCTTGCCATAGGGACTCTGAGTACCGATTGGAATGGAAATGTCTGGGTAGGCCAGGGTTACACGAGTATTCCTACATTCGAGGTTTATGATGAAGCTGGAGCCCTTCTGAAAGTAGTTACCATTCCTGATCTTGAGGGAGTCAGGGGCCTGCGTTTCTGCTTCCTCAATGGTATGCTTGCCTACGATTACGCCCCGATAGACTACCCCAAGATATATCTCCTGGATTTCTGACCCTGCCGTGAGTCAGCGGAGAGTGCAATACCGCCTTGAGTCCTAATAGAAATTGAACAAGGCTTTGTTCCCCTTGAGTCTTAATACAAGTTGAACAAAGCCTTGATCCCGCCGAAGGTCGCGGACTGCAGATCAGACGGCGTATAATCCAGAACCAGCTCAGGACTGCTCACGCCCTCCTTTGTTCTCATCGAAAATCCTGCGTAGTCCGTATCAGACTGGAAAAGCTGAAAGCCGTAATTCGAGTAAGTGCCTTCAACGACACCCTGGACCCAGTCTGTAACATCGATTTCCCACCAGTCATACAGCACTGAAGGTGCTGTTATGGAATAGAACAGCCCATAGAGCGGCTTGTTATTCCATGTTACGGAAAGCTCATCCCAATCGGTTGAGTTCTGAGCGATAAACAGCTCATCCGTAGGTAAATCACCCCACGAGTAGAAGACCATCAGGCGAATCGTAGCGCTGTTGACGGTGCGCTTCTCCCCAAAATAGGACCACTCTGAGAGTTAGGGATCGCCGGTTTTCAGCCTGCAGATTCCTCCTCCACAGACACTTGCAGAATACTCCTCAGGCGTTAGTTGGCCTAACGCACTGTGAGGTCTTACAGTGTTGTAGTCCAGCCTCCATTCCTCCAGCTTTGTCCTGGCGTCCTCCATGGACCAGAACAGATGAACATTCAGACACTCGTCCCGTAAACGCCCATTGAAGCTCTCAATCAACCCGTTCTCGACCGGTTTGCCAGGGCGGATGAAGTCCAGTCTGACATCATTCTGATAAGCCCATGCATCCATAACCCTGGACTGGAACTCAGTCCCATTGTCCATCGTGATCGACTCTGGAGATCCACGGCTGATCACGATGCCATCCAGGCAATGAGCAACCTTCGTTCCGGTCATGGATATCCCAGGCTCAAGAGCAAGACATTCCCTCGTGTACTGATCCATAACTGTCAGTATCCTGAAGTAGCGACCGTTCTCGAACCGCTCCGTGACGAAGTCCATGCACCACCTCTGGTTAGGAGCATCCGCAACTGGTGGCTTTGAGATTCTGCCACGCCTGGCAAGCTTCCTGCCTCGCTTGCTCTTCAGCGTCAGGCCCATCTCGGTGTACAGACGATAAACAAGCTTCTTGCCTACTTGCCAGCCTTCACGTCTCAGAAGAACCATCAGTCGGATGTATCCATACCGTACCCTGCTGAGAGCAAGCTCTCTGAGGCGTAGACGAAGGGCTGTGTACTGGCGCCTGCGGCTCCGATAGTAATACACAGACCTTTCCAGGTCCAGCAGACCGCAGGCATGGCGTACGCTTACCTCGTACCACTCCACGATCTGAGCAGCCAGCTCTCGCTTCCTGGCTGCCTTCAGACTTTTTTTGAGAGCACCTCCTGAAGGATATGTTTGTCCAGTGTAAGTTCTGCAATGATCCGCTTCAGATGCATGTTCTCGTCTCGAAGCTGACGAAGCTCCCTGAGCTCGCTTACGCCCATTCCACCGTACTTGCGCTTCCATCGGTAGAAGGACTGCTCGCTTACACCCAGTTCCCGGCAAACCTCCCTGATCGGCCTGCCGTTCTCAGCCTGCTTCAAGGCATAGATGATCTGTTCTTCCGAATACCTCTTCCTGCCCGTCCCTACCTCCTTCGGTAAGAATTATCCCTAAACTTGAATGCGTCCAGTTCTCGGGGGCAAGGTCACCATCTTCCTGCCCGCAGGAAAAGGAAAGGAAAAGGAGGGCCGCAGGCAGAAGAAGTACATGATGCTTCATTTTTCCCGTTCCACGAACGGCTTACAGTGGAGATATGTGAGTGGAGTATAAGGGAAATCCTGCTCAAGGAACATTAATACATAAGAGACACGGTACCCCTTTTCGTTAGTATAGTAACTTTCACCTGGTTCTACAGCAACCGGGAGACTGTGGAGATGAATGAACAGCCATCATCGAGAGCCGCTGGTACTCCCCAGGCGGCAGCCATGTCCTGAGAAACGGTCTCATGTATATTCTGGATGAACGAGTTGGACCGGGCAGGATTTCTCCCTCAACGGAGATATCAATGAATTGGAACGGGTTCTGACCATAATTTTGCAGGAGGGGTCAAATTATGCTCAAGTATACAGTTGTAGCTATTCTGTTGCTGCTTACGGTTTCGTGCGTGCCCGATCACAGGACTGCGGTCGTATATCCGAGCGACGATTCCTTTGTATGGGAGTTTTACCCATGGTCCAACTTCGGTACTCAGAATCGTGCAGCAATTGGCAAGCTCTCTGCTGACCTCAACGTCTGGTGGGCATTCTGGCAAAGGCGCTACCATGTGGAGTGTCAGCATATGTGGACCGTGCTCAAGTTTGACCTGACGCCTTACTCGGGCATTCTTATCGATTCCGCTAAAGTCGCCGTATACATCTACTATACTGAGAATACTTTCCCACCGAACGAAGTGTGGGTTGCCAGGTGCAGCAGTGATTGGGATGAAGACACAATAACATGGAACAATAAACCCGGTTACAATGATTGGCACGTGCCACCTGCCCCTGTTTACGCCTGGTGGACCATTGATGTTACCGCCTGGGTACAGGAATGGTTGTTCGATACCGACCCGAATTACGGTATATTGATAGGCACTAATGCTACCGGTCTTGACTGGTTTCATATTTACACAAAAGAAGAGCCTGGCACGACAGCCGACCCTCAACTGATACTGTATTACACTGAATACACTTCTGAATCCGATTCCTCCGGCGAAAACTAGACAGGCTCGAGTAAGGGGATAATTGCATACGGAGGGGCCGTGCCCGTTCCCGTTCCGAACAAGGTAGTCGGGCCTCCAGCTCCGATGAGACCTGTAGGTTCGCCTTCCGGGAGAGCAGGACACTGCCTGCCTGACCGGTGAAAGTGACAGTCGGAAGGAGGAAGATCCACTTTCATATTGTCTGTTCCGGAGTTCATAAAGCAGGAAGCCCCGGAGGAACCCGGGGCTTCCCTTCTGACAATGCTGACAGGGACTACTAGAAGAAGGCCTTGATGCCAGCCCATGTTTCACGCTGCAGTGCAACCTCTATTGAAGCTGAGAACTCGCAGACGTTGTATGGCGTGCCTGTTCTGTACACCCAGAAGAATGTAGATGAGTTGTCACTGTAGGTGAGACCATACGAAGAAGTGCAAGTCTCAGGTACAGGGGCTGAACCGAGGTACGAGAGAGTGGCTCCGTCGAATTCGTAGAAGTATACGTCTGGCCAAGCATATCCTGTGAGAGCTATACCAAGATTGCTACCGTACGGGAAGCAGGCCACTCCGCAGGAGAAGGAAGCCGGTACTTCAGCTATAGGGAAGCTTGTCTGCACAACACCTGAGTCGTCAAACCTGTAGAGTATCCGGGTGGTCGCATCCTGACCCCAGATATAACCGTCATAGTCAATGTCCATGCCCCTGGGTTCACTGGGTACGGGACAGGCGCAGGCATAAGCCCATGAACCTGTATACTCGTACATATCATGAACGGAATTCCAGTCGTTTATGAGCAGGTGACCGCCGGTATCCCACCAGAAGACAACGCCGCATACGTTTGGAATTTCAGCAGGACAGTCGATCGCGTAATTCAGCGCTCCTGTGGATGGAACAAGGCTGTAGATCTGGTCGGTTCCGTAATCTGAGACAAACAGTTCGTCGGTCGTGTCGGCGTAGTCGCAGCACCTGGCGCTGCCTGCCGTGATGACATAACTGTTCAGAGATGTGAGCGTGATGACTGCCGCAGGCTCGTCATTGAGCCGACCGGCAATTTCAGCGCTGGGACCGGCATCAGGATCAAAAGCAAGTGCAACGGATGCAAGAGCTAAAAATGCAAATAATACACGAATCATTTTTCCCTCCCCATGTTGTTCGTGACGCGATCAATTACTGTTCCGAAAACCCTCAATGATTAAATATGCAGCAAGAGTCCTTCAGTCAAGATAACTAATCGGACAGCAGTGTATTGCGTTTCCACAAACCTCTACTCCATCAATAAAGCTTGTGTTGATTGATCTTCACCCCGAGAACCGGACCACCCAGCCTCTATCTCTTTGCACTCAGATCGGCCGTGACTTCAGTCCCTCAATATCGTCATCTTACCCTGCGCCACCTGGCCGGCTGCTTCCAGTCGCGACAGGTACACGCCGCCGGGAAGTTCCCTTCCCGAACGGTCCCTGCCGTCCCATGCCGTTTTGTGGAAGCCGGCAGCGATCTCTTCGTCCAACAGGGTGGCCATCAGGTGGCCGCAGAGGTCGTAGACTGTCAGACGGGCAAGTCCGGGGGAAGGTATCTGGAATTCTATCGTGGTTGAACCACTGAAGGGATTAGGGGAGTTCAGTTCAAGATGGACTGGTCCGGGATCCACCGGAGGATTGGAAGCCGATGTTCCGCCTTTCTCTACGCTGATCATGTATCCGAACGTCTGCTCGACCCCTGTGAACGTTTCCGGCATCGAGGCCACAATGAAATACAGTTCCGTGTCGGTCGCTGTCACGTCGACGGTTAGGTTTCCCTCCGTATCATCGAACATGGCAAGATCGTAGAACCGCTCTCCCGTCTGGATGTTCCTCACCAGGAGCTTCCCCCGGAAAAGAGAGGGATCGCCATCTGATCCATAGGCGTCACCGATCAGGTGGAAGCTGTAAGGGTCACTGCCGCTGTTCAGGATCCTGTAGGTGTTGAAGGACCAGGCGGTGGTGATCAGTGAGTCGGCGGGTCTGAACCATCCACCGGACCCGGTGTCATCGTAGGTCTGGGTGAACTCGTTGTCATCCTCGGGATCGCCATATGTGTTCCAGTGCAGCTCGGCCATCTCTTTCTGCGAAGGGAGAATGAAATCGAAGTCATTGGTCATGTGCGCCGCCCAGTTGATGAAGTGGGCGCGCATGTCGACAGCACCGGGAAAAGAGACCAGGTATTCCTGCGGCAGCAGGTCCTGCGGCAGCGAGTTATCGGAGTTGTAGAATCCCCCGCAGATGAGGGAATATGGAATACCCTCCTCTTCGGTCAGATAGAAGAGAAATAGGGCCATTGCATACTGGTGGACGTAGCGCTGCCAGTTCTCCGGATAGGAATCAGGGAAATTCGCATATCCCAGCCACATGGGCACATGGGGCAGTCTGACAAGGGATTCCGCTTCCAAGAACGCGTTGGGGAACCAGGGATAATTGACGGCTGCGAACCAGTTGGCCGTAGCTTCGACGTACCAGTTGGCATCCGGGGGATCAAATCCGGGAGCGTTGCTGCTGTACTGGAAAGCGTGAAATGTCTCGTGGCTGATGGTCATCCAGTCGCCCAGCACTCCGATCGGGAGAGTCATATAGGGATACCCGTAGCAATCCGTGCCCACTCCGCATGACCACCCGTCGGGGAATACGTCCCCGTTCTCATGCAGATAAACGTTGAAGTAGTAGCCGTCCCGGGGATTGGGGGGATCCATCATGTCGAGGGAATCAAGACAGTATCCCCTGTATGCCGCCATGCTGTCCAGCAGCGGAGCAGCCTCTTCCGTAAGATCGTTCGTTCTGTCCCACCATACGAGGAATATCCCAACGGCCATGGTGTCGCAACTGAAGAAATCACCGAACTGGCTCTGCACCAAATATATATCGTTGCTCATCGCGAATGACGGAACCGCTGGATACATGATGGCTAGTGCAAACAGCATCCTCGCATAGATTCTCGTATTCACCTTGATGCTATACATTATCTCCAGTCCCGCCTTCGACCTTATCCCGTTATCGTATCGTCATATGGATCCGTATGCAGCCATGTTTCCTGCCTTTTCATTATAGTCAAACGCATATCCGGTGTACAAATCCGCCCTGCATGGATGTTAACGAACTGGATAGTCTCCGTGTTCCCGGGGGAGGCGGCGCACAAGTTCCCATACGGAAACGGTAGTCAAACTCTCCAGCGCCGATGGTGCTGTTCCTTCCGTCCGGGAGCTCAGGATGATACTTATAGCATTTTTTCGGCATAGCTGAGACGTTCCAGTCTGCGTATCTCCCATTATTGATATCTTGACCATGCCCGGAAGCAATCTTATCATTGGTTTTCAAATTCGATCCGGTAATTGAATTATCTCTTGCAGGTGAGCAGAGTTGAATAGTTTTGAAGAGCAGTCAAGAATACTGAAAGCATTGGCACA
>CAZXEF010000060.1:0-14888 GCA_964639605.1 uncultured bacterium
AGCCGTTCACCGGGATCGGAAGCCAGGTCATACTGGAAGGACTCATCGGTATATGAGACCCAGTGGAGCTTCGTATCATCCCTTCTGACCGTTACTCTGCCACCGCTGCTGAGAATGAGGCTTGATGGATATATCCGATCCGATACTGCAGTTGAAAAGATATTCCGGCCTTCCAGTAGGGGCGGCAGTTCCATGCTGCAGTACTCGAGCACGGAAGGAAGTATATCTATCTGGCCCACCAGTGCATCCTCTTCATACCCCTTGGGGATTCCCGGCCCGGATACGACAAGCGGCACGTTGAGCAATTCCTGGTAGAGTGTGTGTCCATGCCCCACACCGTCATGATCAAGGAATTCCTCGCCATGATCGGCTGTTACAATCACCAGTGTGTTCCCTGCAAGACCTTCCCTTCTCAGGTACCCGAGCAGCCTGCCGATCTGATGGTCCGTATATGCGATCTCTCCATCGTACAGGTCGATCAGGTTGCAGCGATCGCTGGAGTCCGGCATCATCTCACCCGAATTGACGAGTGACATGTCATCCTTGCTGCCCCATGCGCTGCCGAATAATCCGTTATAGGACCGGTCCGCGAAGAGGGTATCGAATGGCGGCTCAGGATCGTAGGTCAGATGGGGGTCGTAGAAATGAACGGCCAGAAACAGAGGAGCCTCATCCTCCCTTGTTTCCAGCCAGCTCACGACTGTATCAACCGTTTCCCTAGCGTTCCGCGCTGTTATCTCCTCCACCGAGCTCTCGCAGTCAAAGAAATCGAAGCCCCTGTGAAAACCGAAATCAGAACTCATGAAGAGAACATTGAAGAATGCCGCGGTCTGATAGCCTTCCTCGTTGAGCAACCGTGGCATGTACGGTAGGGAGGGATCAATGCCGTAATAGACATCGTCCCACATACCCGCCCTGTGCGAGCAGTGGGACAGACCGGTCATGATCGTCGTCATAGCGGGAAGTGTCCAGGGGCTCTGAGCCTGTACACGCCTGAACCTTGTTCCGACGGAGGCAAGACTGTCGATCACGGGAGAAGTATTCCTGCCGTATCCGTAGCATCCGAGGTGATCGGCCCTCATGGTATCGATGAGGATCAGGACCACATTCGGTTTTTCGTTGCCGGAGCTGCACGCACAAGCCAGGAGCAACAGCAGTGCGATGGAACACAGAGCTTTCTTCAACACATGACCTTCTTCCAAGGGACGGGACACACGGAGCCTTGATATCTGTTCCGGCACTCCCGGAATATCACCGTCCCACCATTCAAATGCAAAAGACCGTTAAAATGTGACTTCTAGAAGCACCTCCGGCAACTGGGTGAGTACAGTCTCCATCTCCTCGGACAGCGGAGCCCCGAAGTCCAGACGCTTCGGCTGGATTGCCAGCAGCAGAACCGAGGCGCCGGTCTCCTCCTCAAGCCTCTCCATGACGAGGACCGGGGAAAGCGTATGGGTGGTGAAGCCGACTCCTCCGGCAAGATCGCTCTTCTCCAGCAGTTCCACTGAACCGGGCCGCCTGTCAAGGTGGACCGCATCGATAAGCACTACGGTATCCGGCTTGAGCCTTGCCACGCTACCTATGTAGTTCTCAGGCACGCTGCCGGCGTCCACGGTCCTCATACCCATTCGGGAAAGTCTGCCCGTCAGCTCGGGACCGACTGCATCGTCTCCCCTGAGGATATTGCCTATGCCCATGTACACGATCCTGCCAAGCAGCAGGCTTCCGAGCTTCTCCCTGAGCTGGTCGGGGATCAGAGGCTCATTGTCATTGATCATACAGTGCCAGTGCCTCCCCTCGAGAACCTTCCCAGGAGCAGCCGTTTCATGAACCTGTCGATCACTAAGCTCATCCATGGCCGCATCATTACCGCTGCGTAACTCATGCAGTACATAAGCAACCGTATGCAATCACATTATTGATGTCAAACATTCGGCTGAGGCGGCGCATTGGCAGGAAAGTGCAGTCCGACCGGCCTATTCGTAGGTGGCAGTCTTCCGTCGGCACTCGGCGCAGAGGATCTTCACCCTGTCCGAACGGCCGTCGTCGGCAAGCACGACCTGGATATTCTCGTCCGCCACGCCCAGCTCTCGCAGTCTGGACATGTACAGGGTGGGGTTGGAGAACGAGAGTTCACCAAGTTTCTCGGCAAGCCATATCAGATGGTCCTTGGTGGCAATGATGTCACCGCAGATCTCGCAGAGCTGGAGTTCCTTCTCTATGGTCTCGAAGGCCTGGCTGCGGTCGAAATAGGAGAGCTCCCACTTGTTTCCCAGGACTATCGCCTTGTTCCCCGTCTCCCGAATGCAGGCGTCCTGACAAACTCCGCAGAAGATGCAGTCATCTGTGTAATGGATCATCACCCTCCTGGGGGGTACCCCATCTTCCAGAATGTCCTCATGGGCTATTGCCGCCGAGGGGCAGGCCTCCTCGCAGGCAAGGCAGCCCAGGCACTTGTCCTGGTCGAATTCCGGCTGGCCCCTGAAGTTCGGATGGGGCACATGGGGCTGTGCCGGGAACTTTGATGTGTAAGGCCCCTTGATGACGGCTTTTATCGCTTCTGCAAGTTCTCTGAGCTTTGGATACTTCATATTCCCATCCGCCTAGGCTTCTCCCTCTTTGTCTTCGGCGTAACTGTCAACAACGCTCCTGTCCCAGAGCTTTATCCCGGCTCTGTGGGCTCCACGGGAAACGGCGTGTGCTGCCACCGGCGAAGCCAGTACAAGGAAGACTATCGCGATCAGGGCCTTGAAACCGGTTTCAGTGAACCCCCCCGAAACGAGGAAGGTACCGAAAAGAATACTGCAGGTGCCCAGGGTCACGCATTTCGTTGCCGCCTGAAGCCTGTTGTAGACATCAGGCAGCCTGACCAGGCCAATACATCCGAGAACGTCGAAACTGAGCCCCACTCCTATGAATACCATTCCGATTACATCAATCATCAAAGCTTCTTCCTTCCAGGTACTTGGAAAGTGCCAGTGTTCCGATGAAGCTCTGAAGCCCCCAGGCTATACCGATGTCAATGTACCAGGAGCGGCCGGATGCAATGCTGAGGACCGCGCACAGGCCCACGATCAGTATACCGAAAATGTCTATGGCTACTATCCTGTCCGCAGCGGTGGGACCCCTCAGGACACGGTAAAGCACCATCAGGGATGACAGGATGAGTATGTACACGACCCGTCCCGCGAAACCTATGTGTCCCTGGTTCTGCTGGAAGAACACACTTCTGAATGGAAGCACGATGATCAGGGCTATGAGCCCCAGGAGTACTACTGTGCCCGTAATCCATCTGGCTAGTTTCATCATTCTACCACATCTTCTTCGAAAATCTTCTTGAGCATCGGTTCGAATCTGCTGCCTATCTCCCGGAAGGTGGTCTCCGGGTCTGTTCCGATCACGTTGATCCAGTGGATGTAGAGGACCCCGTCATCCTTGTTGATGTCCACCGTCAGGGTTCCCGGTGTGAGGGTGATCGAGTTTGCCAGGAAAGTGAGGCCGGTATCCGACTTCAGTTCCGTCCTGAGCCTTACTATTCCCGGCTTGATAGGCATGTCCGGGTGGATGACACGGTAGGCCACGTCGAAATTGGCCTTGATCAGCTCCCAAATGAACACCGGAACATACCAGAAGAGGAAATAGAACACTCGAATTGGATTGAAGAGCATATGGGGCCTGGTCACGAACATCGAACCCATGACTATGGCCACGATCAGTGCTACAACGCCCCCGGCGATGAGCTGCTGGACATCCGGGACCCAGGTGAGTATGCACCAGACCGCGAATGCGAAAATGAACATCAGTATCCTGCTCTTCATGTTACATCCCGCCCATTCCTATGAGCACCCTCACCGCGGGGTTCAGGAAACCTTCTCTCACCTGAGGGACCAGAAGCAGTCCGCCAAAAATGCAGACCAGGGCAAGGACCACCAGGGAGACGCGCATGAATGCCGGCACCTCCTTGATGTTCGTGAACACCGCCCTGATCTCTCCGAGGAAGGCGTACCTGGTGATCTTCAGTACATAGGCTATGGTCACTATGCTTATCAGTGCAGCCCAGGCTGCCAGCTTCATGTGGTGGGCCTGCACGGCTGCGATTATGATTATCAGTTTGCTCCAGAAACCGGCGAAGGGCGGCACACCCGCCAGGGACATCGCCCCCACCAGAGTCGAGCCGCTGGTTACCGGCATCTTCCTTGCAAGGCCGCCCATCTCCTTCATGTCCCTTGTGCCGGTGGCGTACTCAACCGCACCGGAATCAAGGAAAAGGAGCGACTTGAACATCGAATGGTTGAAAAGATGGAAGAGGGCACCCAGGACTCCGAGTTCGGTACCTATGCCAAGACCGAGCATGATGTAGCCCACCTGACTGATGGAGCTGTAGGCCAGCAGTCTCTTCATGTCCCACTGCCTCAGTGCCACCAGGGCACCGACGCCCATGGAGACGGCCGCCAGAACAAGGAGGATGATGGAGACCTGATGCGGAAAGCCGAACACCGTGAAGAAAATCCTTGCGATGGCATAGACGCCCAGGGCTTTGATGAGGACACCTGAAAGCATCGCCGATATCGGCGCCGGAGCCGAAGGATGGGCATCGGGAAGCCATGCGTGGAATGGAACCATGGCAGCCTTGAGGCCGAACCCGGTGAGCAGCAGTCCGAATACCAGGTAGATGAGCCCGGGCTGTTCCGAATGGGCAAGTATCACCCTCATGTCGCCCATGTTCAGCGTTCCCGTGGCGCTGTAGAGGAAGACCACTCCCAGCAGTATCAGCAGGGAGGCAACTCCGCCCATCACGGCGTACTTGAAGGAGGCCTCGAGCTCTCTCTTCTCGGTTCCGAAAGCCACCAGGGCATAGCTTGCTATAGAAGCTATCTCCACGAAAACGAACATGTTGAACATGTCACCCGTGATGAGGACACCGTTCATTCCAGCAAGCATCAGCAGGAACAGGGTGTGGAACTGCCACTTCTCTGTGTACCTTGTCATGTAGTTGACGGAGTAGACCGCCACCAGAAAGGCCACAAAGTTGACAATAATGAGCATGAATATCGTGAACCCGTCCACCACCATCTGAATTCCGACTATCCTGCCAAGCACCTCATGGAAACCGCCCCAGTTGCCGACATTCAAGATAAAGACACGGCCGGCCTGCATTCTGAGTATGAAGAACACTGACAGCGCGAAGGTGAAGACGGATGACAACACTCCCAGGGTATCGGGTATTCCCTTCACCCTCTTGAGAAGGGCGGTCAGGAAAGCTCCGGCCAGTGGGATCGCAACAAAAAGAGGTACTATGCTTTCACTAATCATCCTCTTAACTCCCGCATCCTGGTTATGTCAAAGGTGCCGTATTTACCGTACAGTCTAATGGCAAGGGCGATCATGAAGGCAGTAGTGGCAAGGCCTATGACTATGGAGGTCAGCACCAGCGCATGGGGCAGAGGGTCCACCATGGACTGGGGCGGGATATGCTCGGTGGTCGAGAAGATGGCCGCCCTCCCACCTGTCTTGTAGGCTACAAGAATGAGGAACAGGTTCACGGCGTACTCGGCTATGACAACCCCGAGTATGATCTTTATGATGTTCCGCTTGGAGAGGACCGCGTAGATACCGATGCTGAAGAGTATCAGGCAGAGTATGTAGGGCATGTACGCATTCATGGCTTCTTCTCCGATTCAAACTTCTGCAGCACGATGAGGGTGAGGAATATTCCGAAGAGTCCGGCCCCCACCTTCAGACTGATGGCGATGTTCTCCAGGGGTATGATGCCTGCGCTGACAAGGGCGCCCGGCTCCCCGTCGGGATGGAGGAAGTTATCGAAGAATCCGCCGTACTGAAGTCCCATGAGAGCAAGGGCCAGGAACATAACGGCACCCAGCGCTTCCACCAGACTGGTGCTTCCCTTTGAGAAGATCTTTCCGGATACATTCCCGCCGAAGGCGAGATCGAGGTTGATGAAGGAGAGAGCGATTATGACCCCGCCCGCGAATCCCCCCCCGGGAGTAAGGTGTCCGTGCAGAACGATGTACATCCCGTAGAGGAATATCAGACCCACGGTAAGCCTGGTCACAGTCTTGACGATGACAGACATTCCATGCTCGTGTTCTTTACTCATTGTTCCCCTGCAAATCTTCCTCTTTTTTCTTTCCCTTGCTTCTCATTACGGTCAGCACGCCCACAACGGCGGTAAAGAGGACAGTGGCCTCACCCAGCGTGTCGTAGGCCCTGTAGTCCAGTATGATTGAAGATACGACATTGATCGCTCCGGTTCCCGCAATTGCGTTCATGGGATAGAACTCCGAGACTGTCATCAGCGGTGAACCGAATGGATTGAGCCCTCCATGGAAGGTCAGTACGCCGGCCAGCACCGTCAGTCCAAGGAAGAGGATAGCCATGAACCCGCCGAAAGGTCTGCTGCCGCAGGGCTTCAGGGCGATATCCCTGTGGAGCGTGGCCCTGATCAGGAGGATCACAGCCGCAATCTCCACGACTATCTGCGTCAGTGCCACGTCAGGCGCTTTCAGGAGCAGGAAGATTATGGAGAGTGCAAGGCCCACGATACCTACCGCCACGACTGCCGATAAAAGGTTCTTCACCTCTATCGCAATTATCGCTCCAGCGATCATCAGACCAAGAAGAACGTATAATTCTATCATATTCCTAACCCAATCAGATCAGAACTATGCACAGGACCACAAGTCCTATGATGAACCAAAGGAAATACCTGGAGAGTATGCCGTTGTGCATGAAGGACAATATCAGACCAAAACCGGCGAATATCTTTCCTACAACATTATATAGATCGAACAGCTTCTTCTCCGCCAATCTGTATATGCCCCTCAGGATACCCAGCTCCCTGATGGTCCTGTAGAAATCTACTCCGGAAACCCTCATGTCAGGATTGTCGGCAAGGGTCTCGCCGCCTATGAAGGGAGCCACCACCCTTGCATTCTTAAGGTTTCCCGCACGGTAGATCAGGTACCCAATCAAAAGGCCTGCGATCATGATCATAGTCGCCAGACCCGACTGCCAGATACCCGGCACCGAGAATTCGCCTCTTATTTCCGGTCTGAATATCTCAGCGAACGGTATCTTCCAAGCGAATACACCGAGACCGATACAGAGAAAGGCAAGGACAACGAGTGGAATAGCCGTTAATATCCCGCTTCCTCTCTTTCCTTCCGCCTCTATTCTCTTAACACCCTCTGAGGGCTGTCCCAGGAACACAGTGTGTATGAGCTTCATGAAACTGGCAAGGGTCAGTGCACTTCCGAGCATGGCCGCGATCAGCCAGACCACCCAGAGAGAATCCCCGGAAGTTATTACTCCCTGGTAAACAAGCCACTTGGAAGCGAAACCGTTCATCGGCGGGACACCGGAGATAGCCAGGGAAGCGATGAGGAACGTGACGAAAACAAGCGGTATCACCTTGACCAGTCCACCCATCTTGTCTAGGTCGCCGGTGCCGGCCCTCCTCTCCGCCGCGCCTCCGGAGAGGAACAGACATGATTTGTAGATGGCATGGTTGAACATGTGGAAGAGACCCCCGGCAATACCGATGGGATTACCTGTTCCGATTCCCAGAACCATGTACCCGACCTGGCTTACGGCATGATACCCTAGAAGCCTCTTGAGATCGTGCTGGATGAGAGCCATCATTACAGCCGCGAGGATCGTGATGCTGCCCAGGGCCATCAGGATGGTGTTCATGGCCGGAGTCATCTGGAAGATGTCCAGGGTCACGCGAGCCAGCAGGTATATCCCCAGGAGCTTATCGAGAGATGCAGGCAGGAATGCGGTGACAGGTGTCGGAGCGTTCTCTGCCGTATCGGGTACCCATGTATGGAAAGGCATTGCACCTGCCTTGGCGAAAGCCGCCGATGCAAAGCAGAGGTAAGCCAGAACCGATGCTGTGCTGTTGAGCGGCAGACCAAGACCGGTTATGGGCATCCTGAAGAATCCGGACAGGCCGCCGTGCGCCCCGACCAGCATCCACACAATGACTATGCCAAGCAGCATCAAGATGTCGGTGGCGCCAACGATTACAAGAGCCTTCTTTGCAGCTGCCGGAGTTCCTTCTTTCTTTCCGAAGGCTATCATCAGGTACAGGAGCAGCCCGAGGAAGCCCCAGAAAACGAGCAGGATAAGGAAATTGGCTGCAAACAGGACTGCAAGAGTGCAGATATAGGTTGCCAGAGTATAGAGGTAGTAGCGCCAGAGACCTTTCCGGCCCTTCATGTGCCTTATCGAGTAGATAACGATGAGTACGAAGAATAGCGTCGCGAAAGCAGCGCAGAGAAGAGAGAGAGGAGAACTGGCAAAGTACCCGTTGGGATTCTTCAGAGCATCGATTATGAAGTTCATCTGACCCCCATCCTCCGCTTCATCTTCTCGGTTTTCTCACGGCTCAACCGGATAAGGTCCTTCCCGTTGTAGAGCAGATGTCCCCTGTCATCCTTCACCGCTATCCTCTCGGTGCAGCAGTAGCAGGGATCTATGGCGGCGAGGATGATGGTGGCGTCCGAGATGGTCTCCCCCTGGACCGTCGCCTTGTATGTGGGAAGGTTCATGAAGGTGGGAGCCCTGACCTTGTGACGGACAGGCCTGTTGGTCCCGTCACTCTTAACGTAATGGAAGGTCTCTCCCCTGGGAGCCTCTATGTGACCTATTCCCTCCCCCGGCGGCACGTCCATGATGTTGGCATCGATCTCACCGTCAGGAAGGTTGATGAGACAGTACTTCATGATCTTCGCGGACTCGAACATTTCCAGGATGCGCACTACGGCCTTATCGAAGACGTCACCGTTCTGCGTGACTATCATGTCCCATTCCATCTCCTGGTATGCTCCGTAGGGGGAATCCTTCCTGACGTCACGGGCTACACCTGATGCCCTGGACGTGGGACCCAGAGCACTGAAATCAATGGCTTCCTGGTAGGTCATGACACCGACCCCCTTCAGCCTGGCATGTAGCACCGGGTCGTCAAGGACCGCCTTTTTCAGCATGTCCAGCGTGGGGAGTATCGAATCGAGCTTCTTCAGGCATACGGGTATGTCTTCGGCCTTGATATCACGCCTGACCCCGCCGGGCTTGAACATTGCGTAGTTGTTCCTGTTGCCCGAGAGTATCTCAAGTGCGTCAAGGATCTCCTCGCGGAGCTTCCAGGCCCACATATACACGGTGTTGTAGCCGAGGAAATGACCGGCAAGGCCCAGCCAGAGCAGATGGGAGTGTATCCTCTCACCCTCCGCTATGATCGTCCTTATGTACTTCGCCCTTATGGGGACTTCCATGGGGAACACGTCCTCCACGGCCCTTGTGTAGGCAAAGGGATGGCTGGTGGAGCAGATCCCGCAAATTCTCTCGATGACGAAGGTGCTGTTCTCGAAGGTCTTCGACTCCGAGAGCTTCTCGATGCCCCTGTGGTTGTAGCCTATCCTGACATCGATATCCACCACGGTCTCGCCCTCGACGGTGAGGGTGAAGAACTCGGGCTCCTCCTGCAGGGGATGGTAGGGGCCAATAGGTATTATCGTCCTGCCCATCATATACCCCTTGTCCTGTCGGCGGTTTCGTCCCATTCCTCGTAATCCTGTCTGAGCGGGTAGACACCCTCGGGCCAGTTGTCGGCAAGGAGCAGTCTTCTGGGATCGGGATGTCCGGTGAATGTGATGCCGAGAAGCTCGCTCATCTCCCTCTCGATCCAGTTCAGGGCTTCTATATCCCTGCCCAGGGAATCGATCACTGGATTCTCCCTGTCCAGCAGGACCCTGAGAGAAACGAGGAGGTTGATGTCCTCTACGATGAAATGGTACAGAATCTCTATGTTCGGCGGCATGTCGGTGCCGGACGCAATGTTGAACCTTGCACCCACGTTCCTGAAAAGGTAGGTGCCTATACGCACGATTGACTCCGGCGTGACGGTGACAAAGACCCGGGTGCGGGACTTGTCGTGAAGGTCGAGTATATCCTCGTGAAAACGGCTGGTGAAATCCAGGAGTACTTCTTCTCTTGTCATAGGGTGCTGCCAACTTTCTCGATCAGTTTCACCGCACCCGCGATTATCGCCTCCGGTTTGGGAGGGCATCCGGGGATGTAGACGTCTACCGGTATTATCTGGTCGAGAGGCACAGGACAGTTGTAGCTGTCCTTGAATATCCCCCTGGAGCCGGCACATGTCCCTATGGCGACCACCAGGCAGGGCTTGGGCACCTGCTCCCACATGGCCTTCATCCTCTCCACCGACATCCTGTTGCAGGACCCGGTTACCAGCAGGACATCGGCGTGCTTGATACTGCCGACCAGAAGCATTCCGAATCTTTCGATGTCGAACCTTGGGGTAAGACAGTCAAGGGTCTCTATATCGCAGTTGTTGCAGCTACCCGTGGAGAGGTGGAAGACCCAGGGCGATTTCAGGAGCGCTTTAAGTTTCAGGCTCATGACGGTTGCAGCCTTACCCTTCTATAGACGATTCAATGCCAGAACCACGGCAGCGATTGCCAGGATCGTGACCGGTCCCCAGAAGAACTTCACGGCCTGGTCGATCCGCACTCTGGGGTTCGTATTGCGGATGACTGTGATCAGAGCGACTATCCCGACATACTCCAGTACGGTCCACAGGATATTGATCCCGTCGAACCTGAGCCCGCCGAAGAAAAGTATGATGAGGAAGAACGGGAGTGTGAATAGGAGCATGTTCTTCATAAGCTTGAATACGGCGAGTCCAGGTCCGGAGTACTCAACCAGCGGGCCCTCAACGATCTCGGTCTCCGCCTCGGGAATGTCGAACGGAACCAGGGCCAGCTTTGCCTGCACGCACAGGACGGCGACAACTAGGGCTATTATCCCCGAAGCGTGGCTTGCGACTATATCTCCCGACTGCGCTTCAATTATACCGCTGAGGCTGATGCTGCCGGCCCGGATCACGGGCACCAGAGCTGCCAGAATGAACGGCAGCTCGTAGGCTATGACAAGCTTCATCTCCCTGGAAGCGCCGAGGCTTGCAAGAGGGTTCCTGGATGCGAACCCGCCGATTATTATGCTCAGAGAAGGAACGGTAAGCAGGTAGATGGCAACGATCCAGTCCCCCATGAAACCGTCCGAGAAGAACTGGTTGACCCAGAACAGGGTTGAGGCAGCTATCACACCTGCGAATCCGATTACCGGGGCTATGAGGAAAGTACCCTTCGACGCGTCAGCCGGTATCACAGTCTCTTTGCCCAGCAGTTTCACTATATCGATGAAGGGCTGAAGGAACGGTGGACCCACCCTGTATTGAACCCTGGCAGTGACCTTCCTGTCTATCCAGCTGGTAACGAGACCAAGGACTGCTGTGGCCGCGAAGCCGAATACGACAAGGTATACGAAACTCATGCCCTGCTCCTGTCCCAGTGGGTTGAATGCACGACAAGACGGCTGCCCAGATGGAAGATGTCCTCACCCTCCATGCTACCGTCCGAAAGGGCGAGAGCACCGTAGGGACAGGTTGGTATGCAGGTGTAGTCTCCCCTGTCCTGGCAGTAGTCACAGATATTGCTCATCCTGGGCAGCACCTGCGGGAAGATGGTGCCGTACGGACAGGCATGGGAACATGACCGGCAGGCCACACACCTTACCGTATGTCTCACAAGGACTCCGTCTTCCCGTTTCTCCAGGGCGTCCTTCGGGCAGGCGTTGACACAGTGGGGTTCCTGGCACTGTCTGCATATTAGAGCATAGGTAGCAAGCTCGATCAGGGAGATAACGCCGTTGTTGAAGGGATGATAGAAATAGCTGCACTTGATGACGCATTCCTCGCATACCTCGGAATTGCAGATGTCCAGGTCTATGAAGAGCTTATTGCCGCTCTCCTTATCGCCTACGGCATCCATCTTCCCGTGCAGCTGAGCTATGGTGGTCCTGTTCATCTCCATGACAGCCCTATTCCCAAATACCGGGATAGTCCCGGATCATGTCGTACGTGAACACCGGTCCGTCTTTGCAGCAGTAGTAAGGTCCGATCCTGCAGTGGCCGCACTTGCCGAAGCCGCAGGACATGTTCTTCTCCATGGACAGGTAAATGTTTCTGTCCTTCACACCCAGCTCCTGGAGCTTGAAGGTTGCGAACTTCATCATTACGGGAGGTCCGCATACGATGGCCCTGGCCCTCGAGAAGTCGACACCCATGTCATCCATGATAGTGGTCACCACTCCCACCGGACCGCTCCAGCTATCGTCACGTTCGTCCACCGTTAGCTTCATATCGAGGTCATTGCGTTCCAGCCAGCTCTCCAGTTCCTTCCTGTAGACCATCTCCATGGGATTCCTGCAACCGCCGCGGTAGACCAGCTTCGAGATCTGGCCGCGCATGTGGAAGAGACCGTACATGAGTGTGCGAATTGGAGCCAGACCCACACCACCGCCCACTACGATGACGTCCTGGCCTATGAACTTCGTCAGGGGATAACCCTTGCCCAGGGGCCCCCTCAGCCCGACAGTATCACCGGGTTTAAGCTCATGAATGGCATCGGTTACTTTCCCGACCTTGACTATGGTAATCTCCATTGTATCGGTTACCTGTGAATCTGAAGACGGAGTGAACGGGGCTTCTCCGACACCCGGTACCGATAATTCCATGAACTGACCCGGCTTGAATGTAAGCTTTTCCTTTGGCTTGAGGAGGAAGGTCTTGATGGTGGGAGTCTCGGTTGTGACCTTGAGAACTTCTGTCTCGATGGAACGGTATGGATTCTTCATCTATACTTCCAGTCTTGCCAGGACTTCCCTGATGTCTATCTTTCCGGGACAAGCGGCTATGCATCTGCCGCAGCCTGTGCAGGCTATCTCGCTTGCTACCTCAGGGAAATAGTTGAATTTCTTGTCAAACCTGTTCCTCAGCCTCATCCACAGCCTGTCCCTGGGATTTTCACCCCCTGCGACCCTGGCGAAGTCCTTTATCATGCATGAATCCCATACCCTGTACCGGGCTAGCTTTCCGCCCGATCTCTGGTCGTAGAGCAGGAAGCAGTGACAGGTGGGACAGATGACGTTGCAGGCTCCGCATTCAACACAGTCCTCCGAGGATTCCTTCCAGAGGTCGGATTCCTCGTACTGTTTCTGGACCAGCCTCCTAAGGCGATCCACCGAAGGTATCTCCTTCTTCTTTACGTTCTTCGCAACCTGTTTGCTGATGTCGTTGCGGTTCTTCTTGACGGAATCAAGCAATCCCTTGTCCTCGGTTTCGCTGAACAGGCTGCCATGCTCATCGACAAGCTTCTTCCCCTTGTCGCTTCCCACTGCCACGAGGAATCCACCCTCCACCGGGGAAAGGTTGATATCGAAATCAGCCTCGGGCCAGGGGCTTACATCCACAGCGGTGCAGAAGCAAGACTCACCGACCCCTGTGCAGTCGGCGGATATTATCAGACCCTCTTTCCTGGCCCTGATGTAAGTCGGATCTCCGTACTCCTCGTCCATGAAGACGAAGTCAAGGATCCTGAATCCCTTCAGGTCGCAAGCCTTAGCCCCGACAATGCAGGGTGGTCTGTCATCTCTGGGTGTTTTCGGGTTGAAATCCTCCGCCACCTTCTCGCGGCCGAGGAAGAAAAAGGCCTTCAGAGGGTCGAAAGATCTGATCTCACCTATTACGAAATTCTTATCTGATTCGCCAAGAAGGGTATAGCCTGTGCCATTACCCATAACCCGCGGAACGTATACCCTGAATTCCCCCTTGAGGGATTCAAGAAGCCGATCGAGATCACCCCGTTTGATGAAAAGCATGGCAAAGAAATAGAGACGGGGAACTGCATTGTCAAGGGGCCGTTTAAAGAGGATATCAGCGGTGTTCACGTCCTTTTTTATGCCTCTAGCAGACAAGCAGATACATTGCCCCAAAGTGGTCCCTTCAGTGTACAACCAGGCTTATTTCAAAAAGAATGGGGCGCCCTGTCACGGATGGAACGGCGATGCATCACATGCCTTGGCCGTGAAAGGCTCGACCTCCAGCATGACAGCGGGAATCCGGAAAGGTATAGTGGACGTTGTATGACTAAATGAAGTGCGGCACTTGATTTGAAATGAGTATCCACTGGGATGAAAGGGGGCCGGCATGTTACGGAGAACGGCTATCACTCTCGTTATGCTCTCCGTTCTGCAGTTAACGGGGACCGCTGAGGGAAACGGTTACGGTGATTATCCCCCTGATCTGGCATGGTCGCCGGTGGAGAACGTTCTGGCTGCCGCCCTGGAGGACGGGCTCATGCTATGGGAGGAGCATTTCGGGACCACACTGGTAGCGGAGGGCGAGGTAAGCTCCCCCGCCTTCTCTCCCGACGGTGAATACGTAGCCTTCATCATGGACAGGGAGATCTACTATTTCGACACGGACCATCCGGAATCTCTCAGGAAACTGGTCCAGGCCGGGAACGCAGTGTCCTGCACCTTCGATCCCCAGGGGTTCGGGGGCGACCAGGTTCTCTGCTACACCACAAACTTCCTCGGCAGCCAGTTGTACGCGACCTCCCTCGGTTCCGGCGAGGTGCTCCTCCTTCTGCCCGACGACAGCGAAGTGAGGCTGAATTCCCCGACTATCTCACCGGACGGCAGGAACATAGCCTGCGTTAACTTCGCTCATGCCCCGGGATGGTACGAAGAACTGTACATCATCGGTGACGCCGCTCCGGATGGAGAACGCGCAAGGGCTTACACCACTTTCCGGAACGAGTCTGACTGGCACGAATCCAATCCCGTATGGCTCGACAATGATGTCCTTGTCTATCAGATAGGCGGCTGGGGGGACTGGGAGCTGAGGTTCCTCAGCATCCGCACCGGCGGGGAGAAGCTCCTGCTTGACAATGCGCACCAGCCCTGCGCCGCCCTGGACGGAAGGTTCCTGGCTTTCTGCAGGA
>CAZXEF010000061.1:0-14071 GCA_964639605.1 uncultured bacterium
CTCTCCGTCATCGTCCACCAGAGCTCCCCTGGCCACGGCTCTCATCCCCCCCACAGGCATTTCCAGCCGGAGATGGCCCTGGATGTTGTGAACTGAGTCATCCTCCAGTGAAGCGGCGGCGGCGGTCCGCACTGAAAAGGGACCCGCAGCGAGTTCCCACATGGCAAGCGCTTCCCAGTATTCACCGCCAGAGCGGAAATGAGCGAACGTGATCCTGGCAAGACCTTCAGCGGGCCGCCATCCGGTCCATAGAGCGTAGCCGTCCTCCCCGGCCCGCCATCCGCGGCCTCCTGCCTCCAGCTCTCCCATGCCAAGCACGAACCGCTGATCATTGACCGTATCTTCTCTTGCCATGCTGAGATCCATCCTGAACAGCGATGTTACGGGGCGCCTGAGTCCCGCGGAGTACCTGTTGCCTCCGCTTGTGTTCTCGATGAGCCCTATACTACTGTTGAAGGAGCTGTCCGGAATATGGTACGATGAGAAATCCGTCTCCCATCTCCCCCCTCCCCACACGCCGGCTTCAAGGGGAGTCCTTACAGTCAGCGAATCGAATGACCCCCAGCCTGGCAAGGGCCGGTAGCCGGATACGGTGACCGGTACTCCGTCCCGGACTACCGACATGCTCCACCCAGTCACGAAGGGTGTGGCCCACTTGAACATCTCACCGGTCTGCAGGGCATCGGAAGGACCGGGGGAGATCACGGTCCAGGACAGTAAGGCGGAGAGCAGGATAATGCTCATCGATCTTGGTATCCAGGTCTCCCGAGGGCCTTGTAGGCCAGGACCTTGCCACGCTCAACCCCCGGCTGGTCGAGAGGATCGATCCCCAGGGCCAGTCCGCAGAGGACGGTTGCGATCTCCAGGGTCATCATCAGTCCTCCCAGGGCTTCGGCATCCAGGGATGCCATGCTGAGGCGGCTCACGGGCACTCCCCTCTCCTCCAGCGCCCTGGCAGTCGCCTCCCCCTCGGTAAATCTCAGCCGGTCCAGGGTAAGTCCTTCCAGGTAGGCGATGGACGGATAATCGTCAAACCCCCCCGGAAGCACAGGAGCGTCATCCATGGACGGCGTGGTCACGAAGGTCACGGTCTTGTCGGCGGGACCCTCCATGAAGAGCTGGACGAGGGAATGCTGATCGGCCGGTCCCCGGCATGCCAGAGGGGTCTGGCCGGTATGCACTTCGCGTCCCGACAGGTCCAGTTTCTTTCCAAGGCTTTCGGCCCACAGCTGTGAGAACCACAGGGAGGTGCTATAAAGCCTGTCGTCGTACGCAAAGAATGCATGGATCGGGTACTTCTCGAAATTCGTCAGAAAAGCGGATGCCGTTCTTGCCGCCAGGCTTTCCTGACGGCGGTCCCTGAAGTCGGACGTCACGGCAGCCGCTCCCTTCAGGAGAGACCTCACATCGACTCCGGCATAGGCGGCGGGAAATATCCCAACCGGGCTCATGACGCTGAACCTGCCTCCCACAGCAGGCGGCACCGGAAGACGGAGCCAGCCCTTCTCTTCCGCCAGCTTCCTCAGGTCCCCCCTCTCAGGGTCAGTTACCGCGACTATCCTGTCAGCGCTGTTGCCGGTCCTTTCCAGCCACCTGTACAGCGAAAGGAAAATGGCCATGGTCTCAGCGGTCCCGCCTGATTTGGTGACCACGGTCATCGATGAGGAAGCGGGATCCAGTTCAGACTCGAGCCTGGAAAGGAAGGCGGAATCGGGTGAATCCGCCACCGTGACCGGAGGATCTGTTGAAAGGGCATCCATCAGTGCTTTCAGTCCCAGTGAGGAGCCGCCGATCCCGGTCACCACCATCCTGCTGGAACGGCTTCGCATAACACCGGCTGTATGGATGGAACTCCGAAGAAGTTCTTCATTGCCGGGAAGGTCCATGAACCCCAGCTTTCCCTGTTCCTCCCATTCATTGAAGGCATCCAGGACACCTGAGGTGATCGGTTCATGGTCGAAGCTGGTCCTCAGTTCCAGGAATGGTACTTCATGGCTCAATTGGATCTCCGTTCGTCTTTCCCGCCCAGGTCACCAGCCTCCGGGGCAGAGGTCGGACGGGCAGTAATATGACCAGCCCGTCGCCATACTCCCCCACCCGCTGGACAGGTATGGTATCACTATCCTCTGAAATGACATAACTTGACAGATCGCTCTCGAAGACGGCGATCCTCTCCACTGCTGCCAGTCGCAGGAACAGGGCCTCCAGTTCCGGAAGATCGCCGGAATATACAGCATGATCGGTCCGTTCCTCAATGAACCGCACGGAATCCCCTCCCATGGGCCATCCCGACAAAGAGCATCCCTCCGGAGGACGGACCAGGAACAGCCGGCTGCTCTCCACCGCCACTTCCATCATGATGCTACCCGGATATACCCGGTCTCCAGGAACTTTCAATACTCCCGTAATATCCCCTTCCAGCGGCGAAAGCAGTGGCCGGGCGGAATTGCTCTCGAGGGAATCAAGCAGCCCTGAAAGGCTGTCCACCCTCAGGAGCAGCATGCTGTCCGAGGGTAGGGCCAGGAGCCTGGCGGAGGCAATCCCCAGCTCCATTCTGAGTCTTTCCGCGATCACGGTGCCAATATCCTCGATCACCATGGCCAGGGTATCACCGACCAGTACTTCATCCCCTTCCGACACGGGTACTTCGCGGACAAGGCCGGGTCCTTCCCCCGTCCACCCAATCCTGACAGTGTCCGGCGGAGATTGAACGAATGTGAACCCCGTAACATCAACCGGTTCCGAATAATACGCCGGACCCTGTGTCGGCGGTGACCCTGCCGGTTCTGCCTTTTCCTCGCTTCCGCAGCCTGCTGAAAGGACTATCAGAAGCGCAGGGAGTATCCCTGACACTGGACAATCCTGCCATGCCCTAGTACTTTTCACTTACCGGCATGCTCCATTCCTTATTTTTTTCAACCTGTTCAATGAAAGCAGTGACATGGCACCCCGGAGAACCATCTTTATACTGTCCATCGCAGCTGCCCTGATATCGGGATGCGGTGAAACCAGGACCTCGGGCTTCTACGCCGGGGCCACAACGACCCGCACCACGTACAGGGATACTTCAGCTACTATATATACAGAAACCTACTTCTCAACATCACCCGAGTCCGAGGACACACTTCTCAACGTCACTTTCGACGATGTGCTCTCCCAGCCATTCGGCCCCTCATGCTACTACCAGGTCTACAACGGTTCGATGCATGTGAACAATTCCGTCTTCGATGACCCCGTCGTGCTCCTCTCCACCGCCGGTCTTCTGAAGGATGGTCTCGTGGAGGCTCAGTTCGACATAATCGATGCCCCGGCGCACAGCGTGGTCGGCCTGGTGATAAGGGCCGAATCAACAGAGGATTTCCTCCTGCTGGGGGTCAACTCAAGGGGCCAGTACACGGTGCAGCGTTCCATCAGGGGATTATGGGTACCTGTCATGGGCCTTGACCCCTTCGAATCCAGCCGGCTGCTTCCATACGGTCAGTCCGGTGTCGAAGTCTCTGCAACAGTGCACGGGAACTACGTCGACCTCAGGGTGAACGGCCAGCTGATCCAGGTGATCAGGACCGAACTCCCGGCACTCGGTCAGGTGGGTGTGTTCATAGATGCGTTTGCCAGCGTCAACCTGGACAGACTGACGGTGGTGCCTTCGGAATGACCGGAATACTGCTCTCTCTTCTTCTGCAAGCATGGACCCCCTGTTCGGGAAGGGCCTCGTGCCTCAGCTACAGCGAACCGGACGAACTGGACACAAGGGGGCCCAGCGGTATCCCCGTGCTGATGTACCATCATGTCAGCGATCCTGTCGACGGCTATTACGGGGTTTCGACCCACCGTTTCCGAAGCGACCTAGAGCAACTGGACCGGGCCGGTTTCTTCCTCATAGTACCGGAGGACATAGAGAACGGTCTGATGCGAGTCCCCCCCGACAGAAGGCCGGTCCTGCTCACCTTCGATGACGGATGGCAGGACAACATGAGCTTTATCGGTACCGGGGATTCCTTTCGGCTGGATCCTTCCTGCGCCGTGGCCATCCTTGATGATTACAGCTCCGAACATCCGGAATTCGGGCATGGTGCGGTCTTCTTCATCTCCTGGGACAAGGTCCCCTTCGGCCAGGAAGAATTCGTGACGGAGAAGATGAACCTCCTCCTGGATATGGGGTACGTCATTGGAAACCATACGGATATGCACACCGACCTTACCAGGCTGCCCATGGGCAAGTGGCGGGACGCGGTGATCAAACCCCTTCAGAGGTTCAACAGGAGGCTGGGTCTGAGGACATCCCAGGTCCGGACCCTGGCATATCCTGGTGGAAGGCTCCCCAGGGACTCAGGGGCGGAGGATCTTCTCTCCCAGCTTGATTATATGGGCAGGAAAGCTGTGGTGATGGGCTTCCTGGCCAACGGAAGCATCTCATCCTTCGGTCCGCTGCTCTCTTCGCCGGAGGGCTGGTTCCGCATAGGCAGGCTGGACATGAGCCAGTACTCAGTGGGCCAGGTCCTGGAGTGGAACAACATCATGGTCCCACAAGCCAGGGAGGACCTGCACGATCCGCTCAGCATGAGGATACCCTAGAACCCCGTTCCTTCATTCACTGATCACTCTGTATTCCCTTTCGGGAGCCTTTTGAAGGGGCTCCAGGGAGGCAAACCCGGCACACAGCACAGCCGTCAGTCTCAGGCCCCTGGTGGAATGCGGATGCCATGATCTGAAGAAAGGGTAGAGCTTCTCGGCAACTCCGTTCCACAGTGTTCCCATACCCATGGATGCAGCGCGGTACATCACCGTTGTCGCCGCAATGATACCGTCGGCTCTTCCCGTGATGTTCCCCCTGGGAACGAAGAAGAACATTATCACCGGCGCTCCCCTGAAGACCATGTCCTCCCCCTTCCTCAGACGATCCAGGTATTCCCCTGTCCCCGTGAGCTTTCCCAGAAGGAAGGTGATGCCTGCATGGGCAAGAAGATCCAGTAACTTCCGCAGCGGTGCCAGAAGTCCCTCCGCAACATCTCCGCCACGCAGCACCCTTACCGTTACACCCTGGGAATTCCTCCCTGTGGGGGTCTGACCCAGAATGGAGAGGAGTTCATTCATCTGTTCATCTGATGGGATCTTATCCCTGTATTTCCTGACCGATCTCCTGGTCTTCGACAATGCCATGAACCCCTCCGGTGAGACCATGTCATCTTTATCCGAAGCAGCTTCAAGGCCGAATGCGTTCTCGGGGCAGAACACCCCGCAGTGCCCGCATCCGATACATGATCCGCTGTTGAAGACAGGGCTTCCGGCATCCATGGTCGCCGCACCCGAAGGACACACCACGGCACATGTGCCGCAGCCTGTGCAGAGTTCCCTTCGGAACCTCTCCTCAGGGAAGGATATCAACGTCGACGTCCCTGGTTATGAGGCCCGGCTGCACGAGAACCACACCGGGGAATGTGCCGTAGGGTTCCATGCCGTTCCAGGTCCCTCCGCCATCACTGTCCACAAAGGCTGCGATGGTGTACCTGCCTGCGGGGACCTCATCCACCTCGTACTCTCCCGGACCCACAGGAACGTAAGTCACACGGGATTCGGCGTCACCACCGGTCCTCCTCATCTGGAGGAGAATCGGTGATCCTGTGTAACCCGTTATCCTGCCCGAGATCGATCCGGGCTCGTCGCCCCAGAGAGTGGAAAAACTCCATGAGAACGGCAGTGACAGGGTATCTCCCCACAGCGTACCGAGTCCCGGTTCCAGAACGAACCTGTACTGCTGTTCACCGATGAGCTGATGTTCGGGGTAGTACTCGAAGGACCTTCCGTCAACGACCCTTATCGAACCTTCAACGGTGGTACTGTCCGCAACCCGCTGGAGGACCAGCTTCCTTGAGAGGGAATCGGGGTGCACCCAGTAGCTGAAGGATATCAGGAAGGGACCACCGGGATGGGCGTTGTCCGAACCCGGACCAGGGAAGAAAGACCTGACCCGAAAAGTGTCAGCCGGCATGGAATCCACCCCGAAGAACTCCATGGAATCCGGCCTGGATGGATTTCCCATGAGGTCATCCACTCCGCTGAGACGGGCGGTCATGCTGGAATACGGTATCAAGTGGGTCTCGAGTATGACAGAGGGCGCCGATACGCCCCCTGAAAGCCAGAAACCGCTTATCGGGACGGGTTCTCCAAGGCTGTCAGTGATCGACACTTCTCCAGTGCCGAAAGAACCGTAGGAGACATCCTCGTTGAAATTCAGCCTGAGATGATAGCTGTCCATCGGGGATATCGCGGTAAGGATGGGTCCCACCGTATCCACCACAGTCAATATCACATCGATCATCAGGGTGTCCCCGGATGCAAGCGCCACCGATGTGTCATACCCGGCCTCGGCTTCGGGGTCCCACAGGTACGACCTGTCCGGGTCCTCGTAGCAGAGCAGCCTGTATTCCCCCGGCTCCAGCCAGTCCACCAAGGCCGAGGAGGAAGAATCAGGTGTCGTTCTCCTGACCAGAGAAGAGTCCCTGTAGAGCTCCACCAGCGTACTCTGCGAGAGGTTACCTCCCCCCTGCCTTGACATGGAGACCTCGATCCGTCCCGAGGGAAGTGTGTCGGAGGAAGTATAGACCAGGTCACGGGAGGATCCGAACTGATTGCCCCTCCTGTCGCTTACCTCCCTGGGGATGTGCACGACAAGGGGACCCGGGCCCGGCGGTGACTGAAGCTCTATCTTCATCGTGCTTCCGCTGACCTCCAGGCGGTGTTCGATCGGCGGATATATGAACACTGCGGCTGAGTTCTGTTCGAGCCTCTCGCTCCAGCCTACGGTGATAAGGCGAAGATCGGCATAACCGGTTCCCGGGGCAGGTTCAACGGATACGATGTCCGGAGGGGTCTTGTCCTCGGGTCCCCCGTCAGGAGCCACCATCTTAGCACAGGAAAGCGCCATCATAGCCGCTGTCCAGAGATGACGGACCTTCAATTCGTTTCCCTGTCCGCGGACGCTTTCCGGCGTATGGCCCCGGCCTTCCTGTAGAATGTTGACGCTTCGGTCTCCCGTTTCATCTTCTCCAGCACTATGGCCAGTTCGATAAGGTAATCCGGTTCTTCGGGTGCAAGCTCCAGGGCTGTCCTCAGAGAATTCTCGGCTTCACCCAGGTCGCCGGTGAGATTGCAGCATTTGCCGATGTAGAACCATGCAGGAGCGTAGTCCGGGTTTTCCTCCACCACATCCTCCAGTATCCTCACAGCTTCCCTGTAAAGACCGTTCCTGAGTTTCGAGACACCTCCGAGGAATTCCATGTCGATCCTGCTGATACCCTGTTTGAGTGCCTCATCCCGCCATTCTTCACTTCTCAGCTTGATCATCTGGGTAAGGGACCTGACATGGGCAGGGCTCACTACAGTGGTAACCCGCCTGGCTTCCCCCCTGGACAGCTCGGGCTCCGTCTCCCCTTCGGAAGGTTCATGGCTCATAAGCTCCTCAAGGTCCGGCATCCCTTCGATTTCAACGTCACCTTCACCGTTCCCCTTCTCGTCTGCGAAGAGGGCCATCTGGCGCCCTGTCAACTTGCCCCTGATGAGGTGCTCGAACATCTCCTTCTGGTCTTTTACTCTGGATACCCTGACTATGGGCCTCAACTGGAATTCGCTGATCTCATCGGTGAGGAGCAGCTTCCTCCGCATCTCCTCAGGCAGCTTCAGAAGGTTGAGTATCTGGGTTATCCTTGCCCTGGAGTAGCCCAGCAGCTCGGAGAGCCTGCTCCTGTTCTCGCAGAGTTCGTTACGGAGAAGGCCGTCGAAGAGGAGCGCCTCCTCAACGCAGTTCTTTATGGACTCGTGGGCAAGGGAAATGTGGACACTGCTCCTTACCACGATGGCTCTCACGGTGAACTGTCCGCGGGCCTGCACTCTCCAGAAGCTTCGGTGGTGCGCCAGGAGGGTGTATTCAGACCTTTCAGCCGTTCCCTCCTCCGTCAGGTCCTTCTCCCTTATGAGGACCGGGGGTACGAAGGGCTCCTTCTGGTGAACCTCAGGGTTCCATTCCTCCGGAGGCTCGATGTAGTCTATGCTCTCTATCTTCACCTCCTCCAGCAGCATATGCTCCAGTATCTCGCCGGATTCCCTTTTCTTCTCCATCAGCTTCCCCCTTCAGCAAACAGTAATGACTCCACCTCATCAGGGTCTTCACGGACCCAGGTTATTCCCGGTATCCTGCGGAACATGTTCCTCTGTCTCCTGGCGAGCCGCCAGGTATTGATCTCTATGGCTTCCCTGAGTTCCGCCGGTGTCCCTATCCTGCCATCCAGGTAATCCAGGACCTCAGCGTACCCGATGGTCCTGCCCAGGGCGCTTTCCCTGCCCCACCCTGCAAGCAGGAGGGCGCCGACTTCTTCCACCAGCCCGGAATCCAGCATCAGGTCAGTCCTGATGCCTATCCTCCTTCTGTGCTCATCCCCGGGGATGGTTATCCCGACTATCCTGTAGCGTTCCCTGACAAGGGGGTCTCCCCCCTTCCTCAGCTTCGAAGGCGGAGAACCGGTCAGTGCGAATAACTCCATCGCCCTGGTCTGCCTTCGAATGTCCCCCCTGCCAACGGCTCCGGCGGTGGCCGGGTCCACATCGTGAAGCATCCGCCACAGGCAGCCAGGAACCTCCTGCTCCAGTTCCCCCAGGCCCCTGCGAACTCCGGGACACCTCTCCGGAAGAGGATCAAGGGCTCCGGTAAGGGCCATAACGTACAGAGCGGTGCCACCCGCCACCACCGGGACGGAGCCGGATGACCTTACCGAACCGATCAGCTCCAGGGCCCTACGCTCAAAATCGCCGGCCGAGAAGCTCTGGCCGGGGTCCATGCAGTCCACAAGGTGATGTTTGAGAAACTCCCTCTCTACGGTAGACGGTTTCGCGGTACCGATGTCCATACCCCTGTAGACCTGCCTGGAATCCGCGCTGATCACCTGAAAATCGTGCCTCTCCCTGAGTTTGAGCAGCAGTCCGGTCTTTCCCGATGCCGTGCATCCGACGAGAACGGGGGTGACGTGTCTATCTGCCAAATCTCCCCGCCAGTTCCTCGAAAGTGATCTCCAGCAGTGTTGGCCTTCCGTGGGGGCAGTGGAAGGGATCCGAAGTGGAGAAAAGTCTGTCCACCAGGTGTCTTGTTTCCGCAGGCGACAGAGCATCGCCGAACTTCACTGCCCCTGCGCATGCCGCAGCGGCGGCCACCCTCTCCTGTACCGGCATCTCCCTGAACTCGGGGCTCTGTAGGGACCTGAGTATCTCCCTGAGGGCTTCAATGCCGTGGAAAGTCCCCTGGGGGACTGCCGTCAGGACAAGTGTATCACCTTCCACATGGTAATCGAAACCGGACATCGTCAGGACTTCTCTGCAGGAATCCAGCTGTTCGATCTCTCCGGCGTCCAGCCTGACGCTCTCAGGCAGGAGGAGAGCCTGACTGCCCGATCCGGAATCGCTCCTTATGGCCTGGAGCACGGTCTCGTACAGTATTCTCTCATGTGCCGCATGCTGGTCTATCAGAACGATACCCTTGTCGGTGGAGGTAACCAGGTAGGACCTGCCTATCTGCACTATGGGAAAACCACCATCCCGCCTGTCATGGCTCTCCTGTGCCGACGGCGCCTGGACCTCCATGGCCCTGTCGTACAGCTCCCGGCCCAGTTCCGCCTGCACTCCATCCTGGAATCTCCGGTAATTCACGCCGCCCCTGGCAAGACCCGCAGAGACTTCGGTCTTTCCCTTGTCGCTCAGACCTGCCAGTGCTGAACCCATAGCCTCCCTCACCCGGGACGGTTCCCTGAACCTTACCTCACGCTTGGCCGGGTGGACGTTCACATCAACCTCGCCCGGAGGGACGGTTATGCTGCAGCAGAGCAGAGGGTACCCCGCAGGACCGGCCAGGGCAGCATCCAGAGTCCCCGAGACCAGACCGCTGTAGACCTGCCTTCCATTGACAAGGATGTACTGGTGTGTCTTCCTGTTCCATCGATGGCCCGGGAACCACACTATGGAAGCCCCCGTCCCGCCGGATTCCCCTCCCGCGGCAATGAAACGGCAGTCCGCGGGAAGTCCGTACCTTGTCATTAGCCTTCCTGCAACGGTCTGGGCCGGCGGCAGCAGGAAGAGCAGGCTGCCGTTGTGCATCAGGCTGAACTCCACATCAGTCCTGGCTATGGCGCAACCCGTGACGAACTGCTCGGCCCAGGACAGCTCCGTTGCCTGGGTCCTGAGGAATTTTCTCCTGGCGGGCTGATTGAAGAACAGTCCGCCGGCAGTCACCGTGGTACCCCGAGTTCTCGGCGCCTGTTGAACACCGGAAAGCACTCCGCCGTCCATCCTGAGCTCCCAGCTTTCATCTCCGTCGGATGTTATTATCTTAAAATGCGTTACAGCTGCTATACTTGGCAGGGCCTCTCCCCTGAAACCAAGTGATGCAAGGCTGTTCAGATCATCCCCGCTGGTTATCTTGCTTGTGGCATGCCTTTGTACGGCCAGCAGCAGGTCATGTCTGCTCATGCCGCAGCCGTCGTCCCTTACCACTATGGATTGTCTGCCGCCCTGCTCCAGTTCCACAGTGATACGGGACGCTCCGGAATCCAGGGAGTTCTCCACCAGCTCCTTGACCACGGATGCCGGTCTTTCCACCACTTCACCGGCGGAGATCAGGTTGATGACGCTGTCCGGGAGGACTCTTATTCCAGCCACTGGTAACCTTTCATGAATGGTGCCGGGAGAGGGACTTGAACCCTCACGCCCCTTCCGGGGCAACGGATTTTAAGTCCGTTGTGTCTGCCAGTTCCACCATCCCGGCATTTGTTAACGCAGAATATACTCCAGGGTCCACGGCCGTACAACAAAAAAAGGGCCGGGAACTGCGGTATCGGTCCAGGATCACTACATTGACCCGGGTTCGTAACGGAACACCAGTATATTATGGCCCTCCACCGGTTCCCAGGTCCCGTATCCCCTGAGGCGGGCCTTATCTACGATGTCCCTGCGGGATTCATGGACCACGATGCAGCAGTGTGTGTCACCGTTGGCCGCCGCCGCGGTCTCCGCCCCTTCGAGGAATCCGTCGGGATCGGACCCTGAGCCGCGGATGGGAGTGGTCTCGTCCGATGACTTCCTCCTCAGGAAGACAACTCCCCTGTTCCTGTAGGCATCACACCTCTGCAGGGCCCAGTCGATCCCCTCTCTGGACAGCCTCGGGTATTTCCAACCGCAGGGAATGTGATCGACCACTTCGGGGAAATCAGTCCCGGTCGGCTCGGCGGCAAGCGCTTCTCCACAAGGCTCTATGTTATCCCTGGTCATTAGGATGAACCTGTTGACCAGCCTGAAGCCCTGTGAAATGGAAATGTGGATGCTTTCATGATTGTTGATATAGGTGGAGAACTCCATGCACCTGAAGGGGCCTGTGTGGATCATCTCCCTGCCTATGTTGAAGGCTTCCTCCGCCAGACGCCTTCCCAGGCCAATGCCCCGGTGGTCCGAGTGCACCCTCAGGGCCTCCAGCCAGATTACGCCGCATGGCATTGGAGATATCCTGAAGGTTCCAAGGACACTTCCACGGCACTCTCCCACGTGAAGGGTCCCGTCCGATATCCATCCGGGAGCTTTCCCCTCGAGGTAATCATCCCCTTCCCAGGTGAGCCTGGATATCTCCGCTACGGCCTGGATATCACCCGGACAGGCCTTCCTGATGATCATTTCATCCATAGTCAGCCCCCCGCGCCATGGAACGGCGCATAATTCGTTATAATACCATACAATGGACCGGTGAATCCATACCGGTGCAACCGATACGAATAGATGGAACGGAAGTAAGGATTTGTCAAGGAAGTACTCACTGCAGCAGCTGCGCAACATAGGAATAATGGCTCACATAGATGCGGGCAAGACCACCGTGTCCGAGCGGATACTCTACTATACCGGCAAGCTTCACCGCATGGGCGAAGTACACGACGGCCAGGCTGTGATGGACTGGATGGACCAGGAGCAGGAGCGGGGCATAACAATTACAAGCGCCGCAACCGCAACGGTATGGCGTGATCACATGATAAACCTCATCGACACGCCGGGCCATGTGGATTTCACCGTGGAAGTCGAGCGCAGTCTCAGAGTGCTGGACGGTGTGATAGCACTTTTCTGCGCCGTGGGAGGCGTCGAACCCCAGTCGGAGACCGTATGGAGGCAGGCGGAGAAATACTCCGTACCAAGGATAGCTTTCGTGAACAAGATGGACAGGCTGGGAGCCGATTATTACGGAGTGGTCAACTCCATACAGAAACAGCTGGGGGCCAACGCCGTACCAGTCGTCATACCCATAGGCTGCGAGGACAGGTTCAGGGGAATAATAGACCTGGTGGACAACTGCGCGGTCTACTACGACAAGTCGGACCGTGGAATGACCTGGCACGAGGAGCCTGTGCCGGATGATATGAAGGATACTGCGGACAAGTGGCGCAGGAACCTGATAGAGAAGGTCAGCGAGGTCGACGAGAAACTGTTCGAGAAGTACTGCGAAGGGATCGACATCGATAAGGATGAACTCAGCAGGGGGATTAGGAAGGCGACACATTCCCACAGGGTATGCCCTGTTCTGTGCGGGAGCGCGTACCGCAACATGGGGGTCCAGAGGCTTCTTGACGCCGTTGTTTCCTATCTTCCCAGCCCCCTGGACCTGCCTCCGGTCAGCGGGAGATGCCTTGACGGCCATGCCATCGAGAGGGTTCCCAGGGATGACGGGAGGCTTGCTGCCCTTGCATTCAAGGTGGTGGCGGACAGGCATGTGGGCAAGCTGGTCTATGTCAGGGTCTATTCCGGAACCCTGGAATCAGGGTCCTACGTCTACAACTCCAAGGAACAATCCACCCAGAGGGCCGGACGTATCCTGAGGATGCACGCTGACAAGCGTGAGGCGGTGGAGGCCCTTTACACGGGCGAGATCGGAGCTGTGACCGGTCTGTCGAATACGTCTACTGGAGACACCATCTGCTGTCAGGAGAATCCTATAGTGCTGGAAGCCATCGAGTTCCCCGCTCCCGTCCTCAGTGTTGCCATCAAGCTGGAGAAGAAAGGTGAGAGGGACCGGCTGTCAAGGGCTCTGGTCAAGCTCTCAGGGGAGGACCCTACGTTCATGGTCTCGATCGATCCCGATACCTCGGAGACCATAATCTCCGGGATGGGCGAACTCCACCTGGAGATAATCCTGGAGCGGCTGCGGAGGGAGTTCGATGTGGAGGTTACAACTTCGCCGCCCAGAGTTGCATACAGGGAGACCATAACCTCGACGGTGGACGTGGATGAGAAACTCGTAAAACAGACGGGTGGCAAGGGCCAGTTCGCGCATGTCATCATGACACTGGATCCAATGCCTGCGGGTCACGGGTTCGAATTCAGGAACAGGGTCAGGGGCGGCAATATTCCCAGAGAATACATCCCGGCAGTGGAGAAAGGTGTTCTCGATGCCATGTCCAGGGGCGTTCTCGCCGGCTTCCCCGTTGTGGATATAAGGGCGACACTGAACGACGGTTCCGCCCACGAGGTGGACTCTTCGGAGATGGCATTTCGAAAGTGTGCCGAATCAGCTTTCAGAAGAGGCTTCATGAAGGGGAACCCCCAGCTGCTGGAGCCTGTCATGAGCGTATCCGTCACAACACCGGAGGATTACGCCGGAAATGTTACTGCCAGCGTCTACGAAAAGCGGGGCAACATCACGTCCATGGGCAGGCAGGTCAACGCCCAGGTGATAAAAGCCCTCATACCGCTTTCAGGGATGTTCGGCTACGCAACAGAACTCCGGAACATGAGCCAGGGCAGGGCAGCCTTCTCGATGCACTTCGAGCATTACGAAGCGGTACCGTTCTCCATCGCGGAAAAAGTGCTGGAGGAAATAAGGAACTCCTAACCCAGGAACCCTGATCCCATCAGCTTCTCCCGAAGACTCCTGAGGGCAAGGGCCCGGTGGCTGATGAGGTTCTTCTCCTCAGCCGTGCATCTGCCGAAGGTATGGTCGAGACCATCGGGAAGGAATACAGGATCGTAGCCGAAACCGCCGTTCCCGTCGGGCTCCTCG
>CAZXEF010000062.1:0-14016 GCA_964639605.1 uncultured bacterium
TGAAGGGAGGAGCAATGGCTGACAAGAGAACAGAGTTCAGGCATTCCTCCCTGAACTTCGAGCTTGGAGTGGCCATCGGCCTGGCTTTTCTGATCGTCCTTTTCGAGTTCATACCGGCCAGCCAGCTGGGAAGGCTTTCCACCCGCACCACCGACTCCGAGATGGAGGCGGTGGAGGCGGACCTTGCCTTCGATGACAGCGTTGAGGAACAGGAGGACGAAGTCCAGGAGGAGCAGGAAGAGCTCCAGCAGGAAACGGAACAGATGGTTGAGGAGATCAATCAGGACATAACCCTGTCGCTGGATGCCGACACCACCGGTCTCGAGACCGTGGAAACGGTGGAGCAGGGGGAGGAACTTGGGGATTCCCAGACCGAGGAAATGGGTCCTCCCAGGTTCATGCCGGCGGAGGTGTTCCCCAACTGCACATACAAGCCGCCGCCCCAGTACCCGGAGATGGCGGCCCAGGCAGGTGTTGAGGGAACGTCGACCCTCTGGGTCTACGTGGCTTCCGACGGGTCGGTATCGGATGTAAGGCTGTACAACTCCAGCGGTGTCAACTCACTGGACCAGGCCGCCCTCTCGGCGGCGTGGAACACGAGATGGACGCCGGCCCAGAACAACGGTATACCGGTGGGAGTCTGGACCACCCTTACGTACAACTTTGTCCTGACTGAATAGATAGCAAGATGGAAGCGAAGAAGATAAATTTCAATGAATCGCGGGCAGCGCGGAGGGTCCCAGGAGGGAATCCCCCGCCGCCGCGGAATATGAATTGGAGGTGAAGGAGAGTATGAGGAACTCCTGGTACACTCGCGGGTTCCTGGTACTCACGGTGCTTGCAGTGTTCACACTGTCAGGTACCGGCCTTGCGAGGGAAGTGCGGGAAGTGGAAATGCCGAGAGACGCGGGGACAGACGCCCGGCCTCCCACGGTCACTATCCTGATGAACCTCGCAAATGTTTGGAGTGCCTTTTTCAACCTAGGCATCTATGGTGACCCATGGGAGAACTTCCCGTCCATGGAATGGCCCGGGGGCCAAGGAAGCAGCTACCTCTGGTGCGGTGACTTCTGGGGTATCTGCTACGGTCCCGTGACCGCATGGGGAGACTCCACCGCCAAGTGGGCCAGCTGCAGCGACTACGGTGACTGGGAGCTTCGCCCCAGCGAAGGTTTCACCGCCGAGAAGCTCCAGCCTGGTCCCGTGGCCCTGGAGGAGACCCATTACGGTTTCGACGACTGGAACACAACCTACAACCCCAACCCATTCGGGATGTTCGTCTACACGGAGAACTACGACTGGGGAACGCCGGGCTACAACAACTTCATCGCCGGCGATTTCATAATACAGCACTTCAGCGATTACGGTAACCCCGGAGTTCCGCTGGAGGGATTCATGATGGCCATGAGGGGCGACTGCGACATAGCCACCGCCGACCCCGTGGACCGCAACCTTGATGACAACGTCTACTATGACGGCCATGCCATCTGGTGCAACGACCCGAACGCCACCTTCGACTATCAGTTCGACGACGGCGACCTGGGCAGCAATCAGGACGACTACACCTACCAGCAGAACCCCGACAACCCGCTGGACCCTGACGACCCCCAGAACATCTGGTACTACTACAACTACACCGGCGCTGACGGCATCCCTGACAACGACGTTGACGGGAACGGCGTCAGCGACCAGTTCACCATACTGTTCAAGACCATGGCCGCAACCGGTGACACCGTATGGCTGCCGCCCAACAGCGCGGGGCTGGTGCCCTTCGCCGACGGAATGCCCGCGCACAACTGGGAACAGACCGTGGGGGATACCGTCTACCACGTCGTCCCGAGGAACATGAGCTACATGTACGACAGCGACAGCCCCGCTTCCGGCACCGACGACAGCGGCGAGCCGGGACTGACGCCTCCCTGCAACGGGTACATAGGCTACAGGCTCCTCGATCTGTACATCGTGAAGGCCAACGGCGACGTCGAGAGACCCATCGATGTCTACGATTATCCTATTCCCATCTCCCACTCCTGGTGGAACTGGGAGAGCGATCCTGGAACGGACGACGAGAGGTACAACTACATGTGGGGCCTGAACCCGGACCTCTCCGGCAGGACAAGCGCACCCCTGTACCTGGGCGACTGGGTGGGCAACCCCATGACCCCCGACGCCTACGTTGCGGACAATCCGGGACCCTTCCCCATCGTACACGACAACCCCTTCAACCTGAGCTACCCGGTCTTCGACTACAGGTTCCTCATCTCCGCTGGACCGGTGAACCTCGAGGATGGTGACACGCTTCATGTTGCCGGCGGCTGGATGGTGGGACTCGGGCTCGCGGGTCTGCGCCAGGACGCCGACGACATGCTGGACGCCTTCTACCGCGACGGCGGCTGGGGCGTTCCCTCGCTTCCGCCCACCCCCGTCCTCTTCTACTCCGCGGGCGATGGACTGGTCAATCTCGAGTGGGGCGCCAACGCGGAATCCTACGATCCGCTGGGCGGCTACAACATCTACAGGTCCACCTTCGAGCCCTCGAGCTGGGAGCTTGTGCACACTGAGGACCCCGGTGTCTTCAGCTGGACCGACCACACCGTCACCAACGGTTTCCCCTACTTCTACGTTGTCTGCAGCTACGACTCTGAGACCGGTGTCGAGAGCACCAAGTCGAACTACAAGCAGACCATAGAGGGCACTCCGCAGCCTGTCACACCGGTGATGGGTGTCGATGCCAACTGGACCGAGAACGTGACGGTAGTGCCGAACCCTTACAGGGGATCGGCTGCATGGGAGCAGACTTACTTCGACAAGATAGCCTTCGTAAATCTGCCCGCTATGTGCAACATTTACATTTACACACTTGCCGGCGATCACATCATAACCCTGGAGCACCGCAGCCCGAGCGGACAGGAAGGAACGGAGTTCTGGGATCTGATCACCAGGAACGATCAGGAAGTGCAGTCCGGTCTTTACATATATCGTGTCGAGACTGCGGACGACTTCGTCATCGGCAAGTTCGCCATCATCAAGTAGGAGAGGAGTGACCATGAAGTATACAGGAATAATCCTGACAGCAGCGGTCGCCGTTTTCCTGCTGTTTCCGGTCTCTGCCGAAGCAAGCTCTTTTGCGAAGGTCGGAACTTCTGGCGCCCAGTTCCTGAAACTGGGACTGGGTGCCCGCGGAGCCGCAATGGGCGGTGCCTTCATAGCGACTGCCAATGATCCGAGTGCCGCCTACTGGAACCCTGCCTGTCTGGTCAGGGTGCCCGGTACGCAGGTACAGATCACGGGCATGCAGTGGTTCGCGGACATACTCTACGGGGGCGGCATCGTCTCCCACGAGGTGACAGGCGTCGGAACTTTCGCCGCCCAGTTCGCATTGCTGCAGTCAGGCGATATGGATGTAACCACCGTTGCCCAGCCCGAGGGAACGGGAGAAACCTTTACCTGCACCGACATGGTGGCCGGTCTCTCCTTCTCCAGAATGCTCACTGACAGGTTCAGCGCCGGTATAACGTTGAAGTACGTCAGAGAGCAGTGGGACGATGTTTCCGCCGGTGGACTGGCTGTTGACATAGGCACCCTGTACGACACGGGCTTCAAGACCCTTCGCATAGGGATGGCCATTCAGCATTTCGGAGGAGAGCTGACCCCTGATGGTGAGTACACAACTTACTACAGCGGGGGAGACTCCACCGAGGTCTACGAGTCGTACTCCATGCCCATGGTGTTCAAGATGGGCATGGCCATGGACATCATCAACCGCGGCCCTCACTTCCTGACGGTCGAGATCGATGGTATCCATCCCAACGACAACGTGGAACAGCTGGGAATAGGCGCCGAGTACTGGTACAACAACATGTTCGCGCTGCGAGGCGGCTACCGTATCAACACAGACGAAGAAGGGCTTACCGCCGGAGCGGGATTCAATATCCCTGTTGGCGATAAGACGATATCACTGGACTACGCGTATGCGGACTGGAACCGGCTGGACATGGTCCACAGGGCCGGCATCGGGTTCGCATTCTAGCTGACTTCGGAATAATCGGGGCAGGTGGTGAACCTGCCCCGGTCGGAAGGGATGAATGACACTTTTTGCGCTTGTGCTCACGGCGATCACCGGATTCCAGGTAACCTGGAACACCGAACCGGCCCGCGGGCCGGAAGGCGGCGATCTGCACCTGACAGTGCAGTTTTACGTTGAGGATCTCCTCTTCGTGATGGACAGCGGCGGCGAGACCGCCTGCTGGGAGCTTGCTGCAGGTGTGGATGGTGATTTTTCGGTGAGGAGGAGCGGCAGTGTGAAGAGGGATGTGCTGCCATTCTCGGAGGAGATAGTCCTCGCCGGGATTCAGCCCGGCGGACATCGTCTCACGCTGATGGTGACCGACAGGGAAACGGGCAACAGCACAGTCTGGGAAGAGAATATCGAGATGAACCTTATCGACAGCCTTTCATGGTCCTCCGGTAACCTTCAGGTGATCGGGGGGACCTACCAGCGGGCGGCCGGATCTGTGGAGATGATGTGGAACGTCTATCCTCCTCAGAACGGCGGGACCTCTGACGATTCGCTAAAGGCCGCCTACGTCATGCGTGACGGAAGCGGTGTCACAGAGCGGGAAGGCTGGATGGAAATGCTCAACTCGGAAGGCTCCTACCGGGGGGTCACGGCCATCGACCTTAACGGTCTCGAAGCCGGAAGTTACGAGGTACTTGCCGCAATGGTCTCGGACACCGAGATCGTGACAGCGGCCAGGACAGACCTTGTTCTTCTTCAGGCATGGGATGTCTGGGGAGATGACCCTGATCTGACCGAGACGCTGGTAAGGCCCATCGCCCAGTCTTCGGAACTTCATCAGCTCAGCGATGCTGAAGGACCCTCGAGCAGGACGGCCGTCATGGCGGAGTTCTGGCAGAAGCGTGATCCCACCCCGGGCACACAGAGGAATGAGTATCTCGAGATGTACCTGGCAAGGCTGGATGAAATAGACCGGAGGTTCTCGGTCTTCAGCATAATGGGCATCAATACCGACCAGGGGCGGGTGTTCGCCCTGCTCGGAGAGCCTGACATCATCGATGCCAGGCCCATGGAGATATCGACTCGTCCTACACAGGTGTGGACCTACTGCTCGCCGCCCATAGAAGTGTCCTTCATCGATTACGACGGATGTGGGATGTATGAACTTGCGACTGACTGGGAGGAGGTGCAGGCCATTCATGAGAGGCACAATTGATCTGCTCATGATCCTGGCCGTGTTCTCCTTGTGGAGCGTGGCCCTCGGTGCGGACCTGGCGTCCGTGAGCAGGGGCGACGTGAGGTTCGGAATAGACACGGCTCTGTTCGACTACACCGGAACTGACACACTGGGCATGGAGGTCTACCAGCAGCTTGACCTGCAGCAGTTCTCCATGGACCAGGACTCGTTCGTCAGCTTCACAACCACCGTCGTTCTGATGACGGTGAGCGGTGACACGGCAGCCGTGGACCAGTGGAACTCTGAGACCATATGGGTCCCCGGGAGGTCCGCTGTCAATTCCACAGTACTGCCCGTGGTACCAGGAGACTACACCCTTGACGTCACCGTTACCGACAACGGCAACGGACTCCAGGGCGGACTGTCCCGGGACATCACTGTGGAATTTCTGGGTGCCATCAGCGACATCGAACTTGCAAGGGCCATCGTGCCTGCTCCCGCAGGTTCTACGAATCCCCTGAGAAAGGGTGGGTTGCTGGTCTACCCAGCGGCGGACGGCAGCTACACCCTTCCCGAGGAGCACAAGGCCTACTACTACGTAGAGCTGTACGATCTGGGCGGAAACACCGTTCAGGTCCAGGGAAGGCTCGAGACATCTTCCGGAGAGATCATCTTCGCTCGGCCATGGGTATCTGTAACTATACCCGAGGGTGCCGATGCGGTGGGTCTGGTGGACAGTCTCGACCTTCTGGTGGCTCGGAACTCGGGTCTTCACAGGCTCGTCTTCGGACTCATAGCCCAGGGCGACACTCTGGAAACCGAGAAGTTCCTGGTGGTGGGAAGGGCTCCTGAACAGGTCTCCGAGACTCAGGAAGGATTCGATGAAACCGCTGATATCCCGTATCCCGGCCAGTTCACCCTCATCCTCTCGGCCACCGAGCTGAGCATCTATGATAACCTGGACGATCAGGCCAGGAACAGGTTCTACGCCGCCTACTGGCAGGGCTCTCCTGATCAGAGGGTGGCTTTCGAGCAGAGGTGCTCAGAGGCCGAAAGGTATTCCTCCCCCTACAAAGAGGGCTGGAGGACCGACCGGGGAAGGGTTTACATCATCTACGGCCCGCCTGACGATATTGACGCGGTTCTCTTTCAGGGAGAACAGGTACCCTACGAGATCTGGTACTACTACGGCCGGGGGAACGAGAGATTCGTCTTCGCCGACAGAAGCGGTACCGGTGACTACGAGCAGATGTTCTCCACCATAGAGGGAGAAGTCAGTTACACGAACTGGGAGAACATGATAACCCCCATATCAGGTGGGGGTGGCGGATGATCTCCCTTTCAACGGAAGGTGATAAAGGAAAATGCCCCAGCACCTGACATGGAGAATGAGGCATTTGGTTTTCTTCTTGCGGTTAGTAGCCGCTGAAATAGGAGGTTAAATATGAGGATCTTTGCGGGACCGCTCAGGAACGGTTTCACAGCCGTCCTAACAGCGCTCCTGTTACCGGTACTACTTGGATTCGGCGTGGCTAAGGCAGATTTCAACGTCGGGGACACCATAATGCTCAAGGTTCCCGATCTTGCTGAGTTCCCTGAAACTGTCGAAGAACATCAGTTCACCTGCCGTGCCGTCACGGAGCACGCCTACTGGCTGGTTCAGGACACTGTATCGGTCAGGGAGGGTACCGGCCCGGGAGCCCTGGGTTCTCCTGTCTGGGGTAATATCTTCACACAGGGAGAACTCGATACTCTGACCACCGAGTTCGAGGGTGGCGGAGTGGATGTCTACGGTACCGTCACCGAGTACCTGGGAACCGTCCCGGATACGGACGGCGACCCCAGGCTCTGGATCGTGCTGGCCACCGTACGTGACCAGTACACCTATGGAGGAAACCCCATAGACAGAAAGGTGATGGAATACGTCAACCCCTGCGATGTCGACGGCAGCGGTTCGTTCAACAACCAGGACATCATCTACATCAACATCCATACTTTCACCGAGAACACCACCACCCTGAACGGTATTGCCAAGCAGCTGAGAAGGTGGATGATCGCCAACGGCCTTGGTGTCTTCATCAGGACAGCCACGCAGCCTACGGAGAACCTCTGGATAACCAGGGGTCTCGGAGAGGTGTGTCAGTATCTCTGCTACGGAGTGACAGCCACCACTACCGGCGGCTTCGGAGTGGGCTACGACTGCGACCAGTTCGGCAAGTCGTCGACCTTCGAGCTGCTCTACTGGAACGCCGGAACCCCGAACATGGACTTCGGCGGCACCAGGGGCCAGTCCTTCCTGTGGCTCATGTACCTCGCCCAGCGCGAGGGTGACGCCATACTGGAGACAATAGCGCAGTCGGATACCACGGACATGCTCAGCATAGCCAGGGCCATAGATCCCTCGGTTCCTGACGACCAGGCTATCCAGACCAACGTGGTGCCCATCTACAAAGACTGGCTGGTCTGCAACATCACCAGCCCCTACCGTTCGGACATGATGGGCGGGATCTACAGGTACGCCATCTTCTCCGACCCGACAGGCTACCAGTTCAGCCACATGAACTTCTACTCCGCCTTCGAGGGTCATTTCGACTCAGGCGATTATCCGCTGGGATTCTGGATCCCCGCCGAAGGTATCACAGCCGCTATCTGGGCGGCTCAGTACAGCGAGTTCGAAGAGTACGAGAGCTACCCCGACTTCTACTTCAACGGAGCATACGCCGATGCCGGCGGCTCCGGCAGCCCCATCAACGGGGAGTGGATCGTATTCGCAGTATCTCTCGACTCGGTGGACTCGACCATCGTAGCGGTGGAGGAAGTCACCTTGAACGACCTCTATAACGGATCTTTCGATCTCCAGGGTGATATTGCGTACACCATAGTTACCAACAACAACGAGGGTGGCACCTCCGGTCTCACCTACATCCTCTCCCAGGATGGCGATGCACCGGAAGTGCTGATGGCCGTACACCAGAACTCGGTGAACGACCAGTACCTTACGGTATACTCCACCCTCTACGACAGCGTTCCCGAAGGTTTTGACTGGTACGGACCCATCTTCACTGCCGCCACACCCGACAGCTCGACGCTGCTGGGTATGAGCATCTTCTACGGAAGCATCTGGGACGCCAGGTTCGACGCATGGGAAAGCGCTGACTACTCGCTGCAGGTGGCGGGCTACGACAGCGCCGGTCTCTACTCCAGCGCCAGCAAGAGCGTATCAGTGGGCTATGCCTCCTCAGACGGGGTCTCCCTGTCCCTGGAAGGCATCCTGCTTGACGTACCCGCCGGCGCCGTAGCTCCCGGCACAATGGTCAGCCTCTGCGAATCCGGCATTCTGGACCTTGCCATCAACACTCAGGCTCCCGTGGCGGAGACGGTGGACATGATGACCGGCGTACTGGCCGGCCCGGTGAGCATTCCCGACGTGAATGCCACCCTGTCATTCCCCGCGGCGAGTTCCGATGGCGCCGTGTACCGCTACACCACGGACGGATGGGTGAAGCTTGACAGCTACTACCAGGGCGGGATGATGTGCGCATCGGTCTCTGATGGTGGGATTTACTCCTACGGCGAGGCTCCAGGTGTGAGCTCGCCGCAGATCCCGGCGGAGTTCGCCTTCGGCGGCGTCTATCCCAACCCGTTCAGTGCCGAAGCCGCCATCAGGTTCTCCCTGCCATCGTCAGGCCGGGTCACCGTCACTATCTATGACATGAGCGGCCGTGCTGTCAGGACTCTCACCGATACTGAGATGAGAGCGGCGGAACACATACTCATGTGGGACGGCAGGGATGAAAGCGGCGGGATGGTCGGTGCAGGAGTCTACTTCTGCAGACTTCAGGCCGCCGGACAGACCGTCACCCAGAAGATGCTCCGGATAGAGTAGGAAGGAGGGAGAAATGAAACAGATAACGGCAATAGTGATCCTGGGCTCCCTCGTACTGCTCAGCGGCTGTTACGAGAGCCCGACATACCCTGATCCGCAGGGATACAACGGTTTCCTTGAGTCCGGCTGGGATGCCTACGAAGTCGGCAACTTCGAGACGGCCCTGCAGTGTTTCCTGGACGCCATCGATATCGATCCTTCTCTGCCCGGCGGCTATGTTGGAGCAGGCTGGGCCTCGCTCTACCTGCCTGACTACTGGAGGATAGCGGACCAGTACTTCTACATGGCCGTACAGCAGCAGGCCGGGGTGTTCCCGCTGGGCGACTTCAGCGAGAGCCAGGTGCAGGACACAATGTGGACCACTTTCCAGTGTATCCATCCTGACCTTCCGGCCAGCGTGCTCGACCCGATACTGGAGAACACCGCTGATTCTGGAATCGTATGGGTAGGCGAGCAGATCGAGGCCATCGTGGGCGATGCCGACATGCCCTACCGCTTCCAGCCTCTGAACAGCGGTGTAATAGCGTTGTTCGAAATAGTCAACAGCTACACCACGATCATGTCCGATGTGGACAGCATCGCCGGAGGATGGGTCTACGTGACGGTTCCCCAGTCGGTGCTGGAAGTGTCCGACGAGGACTACTACACCTGGATCGGAGTTGACCAGCAGGTCAACTACGAGTACAGGATCTTCGATCAGTCCGGTTCACCCGGCGGACAGTATCTGCTGGATGCCCTTGCCGGATCGATCATGCTCCAGGACATAAGGGGATCGGAGAGCGGCGATGCCCTTCTGGGCTGCGCAAGCGCCTTCGCCCTGGATATCCTCGACGCGGACTACGTTTTCGGCTCGGGCCAGTACTATGAGGGACTCGAGAGCTTGAGCAACATGCAGGTGAAGGGTACGGGCGCTGCCCTGGCCTTCGCCTCGCAGTACTTCAAGTTCGCCTGGTTCACTTGTATGAGCGAGGGACAGGGCATGGGGCTCGATCCCATGAGTCCCAGCTTCGTCACGGACCTCATGGCCGTGATAGAGACCATGCTCAACAGCTGATCCGGTCTGACCGAACAAGGAAACCCCCCGGCAGGAATGCCGGGGGGTTCCTCTGTATATTGAGGATGGATCTCAGTATTCCGGAGCGTCGATGCTGTATATGTCGAAATTCTCACCGCCATCCTCGCGGTTGGATGAGAAGACGAACCACCCGTACACAGGGTTCCAGGCCGGATAGACATCATCCCCGGGGTCCTGCGTGACCTGGACCAGCGAGGATCCCTCCAGGTCGCTTATCCAGACATCGTAGCTGCCGCTCCTGTTCGATGCGAATGCGAACCGGTCGTCCTCAGGGCCCCAGCAGGGATGGATGTTGTCCCAGGAGTCCTCGATCACGGCATGTGGATCAGTCCCGTCGTGCTTCATGAGCCAGATGTCAGAGCTGCCGCCGCTGGATACTTCGAACAGGATCCACTCTCCGTCGGGGGAGTAGGAGGGACGGAGGCAGTCGAATTCCGGGGTGTAGAAGGGCTCCGGTGTGAGGAGGGTGTCCTCATGGTACTCGGTCTTCCACAGGCCCCAGTAGCCGTTATCGAAGGTACAGATAAGCAGGGAATCCTCCGTTGGAGTCCAGGTGGGATGGAGATGGTTCTTCTCGTCGTTCACAACCACCAGCAGGGGACCGAGGTTACCGGGAACCGTCCGTACCAACGACGTGGAATCCGTGTTGTAGCTGGTATAGACTATCAGTCCCTGCTCACCGCTCCAGCATCCGTTGGGCCCGGCGGACTCGTCGTAGCTGGACGCGGCAACAGGAACTGGGTCCGTAATGCCATCGAAGCCCAGTATGCAGTAGGACGTGTAGGCATAGGACGTGAAGAGCAGGACCGTCCCCCCCGGTGACCAGGACAGGGCTGTGTCGGGGTATATGCTGCCCAGGTAGAGGTAGGCGCCATCGGGCCACTGCTGCGGTCCCGAGGGATCCTTCCCGCAGGCCGCCGACAGCAGTAACGCCGTTACAAGTACGGCAATGTATCTCATGTCAAAGCTCCATCCCGTTCCGTGATAGATTAATTGATGTCCGGTCGAGTTCCGTCAGAATTCGGGGGATATTTCCGCTCCCAGACCCCTGAGTCTCTCAACAAGGTCCTGATATCCGCGCTCGATCTGATGGACGTTGCGTATCACGCTGGTGCCGTCAGCGCAGAGGGCTGCTGTGAGCAGGGCCATCCCCGCTCTTATATCCGGGCTGCTCACATCCGTTCCATGGAGTTTCGATGGGCCTGAGACGACCACCCTGTGCGGGTCGCACTGTATGATGTCCGCCCCCATGGAAACCAGCTTGTCGACAAAGAATAGCCTGCTTTCGAACATCTTCTCGAAGATCAGGGAAATACCCCGCGACTGTGTGGCCACCACCACGGCCGTGCTTGTCAGGTCCGGTGAGAACCCGGGCCACGGGGCATCGTAGACGGTGGGGATTGCCCCTCCCCGGTCGGCCCTGACCATGAGTTCACGCGTTCCGTCTATGACCAGCATGCCGTCCTCAACGGCAGCCTCTACGCCGAGTTTCGAGAACCCGTTCATGATGGGCCTGATAATATCCTCCGGCACATGAGGGATGCTCACCCTGCCTCCGCAGCAAGCGGCGAGACCGATGAAACTGCCTATCTCTATATGATCGGGCACGACACTGTGGCTGCACCCTCCGAGAAGACCGCCGGCTCCCCTGACATGAATGCGGTTCGTGCCCGTACCGGAAATATCCGCCCCCATGGCTTTCAGCATGGCGGCCAGATCCTGTACGTTAGGTTCACAGGCGGCATTGTATATCACAGTCTCTCCGCTGGCAACCGATGCTGCCATAAGAGTGTTCTCCGTGGCGGTGACAGAGGGCTCGTCCAGGAAAATGTACCTTCCTTCAAGACCGCTGGCACTGAAGGACAGCATCCTGTCCTCGAGCGCGATTTTCGCCCCCATCTGCTCCAGGGCGAGGAAATGCGTGTCCAGCCTTCTCTTCCCGATGATGTCGCCACCGGGGGGAGGCAGCTTCACCCTGCCGGTCCTGGCTGTCAGGGGTCCGGCAAGAAGGATGGAGGCCCGTATCTCCCTGCAGGCTGATCTGTCTATTGAGTCGGGATCAATGCTGGAGGCATCGAGGATGATCCCTTCGACGACACTGCCTGATACGGATACGCCAAGGCTTTCAAGAAGGGTGAGCATGGTCCTTACATCCCGGATGTCCGGCAGATTCCTCAGCATTACCTCTCCATCTGTGAGAAGTGACGCTGCAAGGATGGGCAGAGCGGCATTCTTGCTTCCACACGGGCGGAGAACACCCGAAAGCGGGATGCCACCCCTGACTCGGTAGCTGTCCCCGGGATGATCACTCATGGGCGTGGCCCTTGCCCGATGTCTTGTCGAGAATGGTGTGGTAGAGGTCGGGATAGTCCTGGGGGACCCATTCCTGCTTGAGGAGCCACATGATGTAGTCCCGGTCCTGGGCCGCGATATCCTCCACCAGCTTTCCACGGTACTTTCCGAAGGAGAATATCTTCACTTCCAGTGGCGACATCGTGTAGTCGACCAGTTCCTTCCAGTTCCCAGGGTTCAGAAGCCCTGTACCGGTGATGTGCTCCACCAGAGCGCGGACAAGTTCCGCATCGAACATGGCCCTGTGGGCATCCCCCTTCAGGTCTGCATCGAGCTCGAAGCGGTATCTCAATGCCTGCAGAGCGTGGGATGGTACCAGGGGCCAAAGGTGCTTCGACAGCCTCAGGGAATCCAGCTGTTTCTCTGCACGGATCCCTCCGAACACTCCGGGCAGTTCCCGTGCCAGGATGGTCAGGTCGAAAGGAAGGTTGTGCGCACATAGCAGATCCGCCCGACCCGCCAGTTCGGCTGCTTCATCCGCGATCTCGGAGACGGCAGGCTTTCCCTCCAGCATGCAGTTGGTTATGTGGTGGACGGCCGAAGCCTCGGGCGGTACCGGTTCCGCCGGTAGGACAAGCCGCTGAAGATAAAGATCAGCAGCAGGGTCCCTCCGGAATCCCCGGTAGGTCGAGAGGAGAAGCGCGATCTCGCAGATGCTGGCGGTTTCCGGGTCCGGTCCTGTGGTCTCCGTGTCAAGGAAGAGGACCCTCGTTTCCTCCCCGGTGTCCAGTGTGCCGGAGAAAAGGTCAGGTTCGTTTTTCATGGCCATATCCTAACTCGCCGGTACATGATTGAAAACCCGAATAAACATGAACCAGTTCACATTTTGGCATATCCACGGAATCATATATAATATACGATAGAATCCTGATCCGAAGACCAAGTTCCATTCTATTAGGAGGAAACATGAAAGCGATAGTAATGTCATCGGTCCTTCTGACCATCCTGCTGGCGGCATGCGGGGGGCAGCCTGCGGAAATGACCGCAGCGTCGCCGCTGGACGTCCTTCCCGAGACCTCACTCTTCTCCATGGCCCTTGTGAATCCTTCCGCCGTCATTTCAGCCCTTGACGGATACGCAGCAGGAGTGCCCATCCTGGGGGAGAGCGCCGTATCAGGCTGGATACTCTCTGCCCTTCACTGCACGGACATGTCCGAGGTGGACAGCCGTCTCGGCATCAGAACTGAAGGAGGCCTTGCGGTATTCATGGAGAGCATGATGCCCCAGAGCATGGGGGCAGCCCTCACTGTATCCGACCCTTCAACCTTCTGGGCCAATATCGGTATGACTCCCCAGGCAGCGGAAGCCATCGATGGCCACGAAGTCACATCCATACCCGTTGATTTCGGGAACATTTACTTCTGCCACACCAACGGACTGCTCCTTGCGGCGGGCAGCCGCGCAGGTATTCAGGGAATGCTGGACAGGCTGGACGGTGAGATGCCCCCGGGGATTCCGGACATTCCCGACGGCAGCTTCTACATGTTCACCAATATAGAGACCTTTGG
>CAZXEF010000063.1:0-13785 GCA_964639605.1 uncultured bacterium
GACATGAACTATGACGACCACATTGATCTGTTAGCTGTGTCCTTCGATGACGATCTGATCTGTGTGTTCCTGAACGACGGTTCTGAGAATTTCACCCAGGTTGTGATCGAGGATGGTGTGGATGGACCATGGACAGCTTTTCCCGGTGACGTGGACGATGACGGTGACCAGGACCTGGCAGCTGCGTTCAGGCTGGCGGACGAGGTCAGATGGTACTGTAACGACGGTGCCGGTTCGTTCACGGCTCATACTGTGGACGATGGGTTCGACGGGGCTCACATCGTCACCATATGCGATCTGGACCTTGATGGCGATCAGGACCTCCTGGCCACAGCCAGGTTGGGCGACATGATCGCCTGGTACGAGAACGATGGACAGGAAGACTTCACCAGGCACGTCATCGCTGAGAACTACGACTGGCCCACATTCGTCAGCGTCGCGGACCTGGACTGCGACGGCGACAAAGACATTGCCTGCGCCGCATACAATGGTGATGATGTCTCCTGGCTGCAGAACGATGGCTCAATGGGATTCACGATGCACTGCATATCGCCGGGTTTCGACGGGGCCATACCCGTGGTCACAGGGGACTTGAACGGCGACGGGCTGATCGACATAGCCGCTGCGGCCTACAACCTGGCCACGGTGACCTGGTGGGAGAATACGGACACTTCGGTTGAGGATCCCGCGGCAGCTCCGTCAGGTGCCCCGACGCTATCGATCTCGCCGAATCCTTCCCGCGGCTTTTTCACGGCGAGCGTCAGCCTTGAGGAACCTCTTGATGCAGTGCTGGAAATCTTCGACATATCAGGTAGAAGGGTGATGCACCGTCTGACGGGTATCGGCTCAGGTACCTGCAGCGTCGATGCCGCCTTTCTGCCCGCGGGTTCCTACGTGGCTGTGCTGGAGGCGGGGGGGGCCAGGGTCCGAATGACCTTATCATTCATCGATTGAGTCCGGGTTTCCTTCCGAAGCCACTGACCCGCTTCATCTGCCTCAGGAGCACCGACAGACCCCAGATTAGGGCCAGGGCCATCACGGCCTTTCCGCCGGCCTCCGCAAGGCGGGCAATGGTCCCTTCGTGTGACAGAAGACCCAGTTCGGTCAGGATGTAGTTCCAGTCATGGAACCCGTATGGTGCTGAAGCGCCTGTGTTGTTCCCGATCAGCTGAAGGCTCATTACCCGTGCGTCGTTGATGTAGGGCGCCATGTCCAGCAGGCTCTCTCCCGTCCACCACAGGGCTATGGATGCACCGAATGTGTCCCTTGTCTTGATAAGGAGAACCAGGGCGCACGTCAGAGGCATTATCAGCTGACCAAGACTGCCGCCCATGGAATGCAAGAGGTTTCCCAGAGGTCTGAAGATCAGGTGGCCGGCCTCATGGAAAGGCATGTTCACCAGGTGCATGAAGGATCGTCCGACGTAGTTGCTCTCTATTGAGGACTCGAAGAACTTCACGCTCCAAAGAAGGATCAGCAGGAATATTATCAGCCTTCCCGCGAAGTAGATAGGCTTGATACTGTCCCTGGTGTGCAGGAGGTATTCCAGGATCCTCCGTGTGAGGGGTGGTCTGGGCTCTCCCCAGAACGGGTATCTCAGTTCCCGTTCTTCAGGAGGTCTGTAACGGCTGAAGATAAGGCCGCACCTCATGCATTCCGATTTGAAATCACCCTGCTCAAGACCGCATTTTGGGCACTTCACGCCTTGGCCACTCCGAAACCGGTTGTGAAAGAAACATTTCTATATTTCACCAGCGGGACTGAATATAGACCGGATAGAGGACGGGAGCCAGTTTGACAGATCCCGTGACCTGGAATATCATATTCATCCAAAGCTCCTCCCCGAATACCTTTCGGTCCGGAAGGCGGTCCAGAGGGCATGAAACGAGTGAAGGCTCTGGTCAGTGGAAGGGTGCAGGGAGTGTGCTTCAGGGCCTGCACCCGGGACAGGGCCGAGAGCCTCGGGGTGTCCGGCTTCGTGAGGAATCTCCCGGACGGCAGGGTTGAGATACTGGCCGAAGGTGAGGATGATGACGTGAATGCACTGATCGAATGGGCGTCCCATGGTCCTTCCCACTCCAGGGTCTCCGGCGTTTCAGTTCGGGAGATGGAGTTCAGGGGAGGCGAGATGGGCTTTCGAATAAGATACTAGATGACTTCAAGGTAGACCGAGGGATCGTCCATCTCCCGGACCTCGCCGATCACAGTGGATTCAGTGTCACCGTGTTCCCTCAATGTCCTGACCAGCACATCCGCATGATCAGGTTTCACGGTGGCCAGGAGACCTCCGGATGTCTGGGCCTCTGCGAAGAGAGTGTAGAGCCTCCTGTCCACGCCTTCCCCGATCCTCAGATGAGGCTCGACGTAATCGGCGCACTTGCATACACCCTTGGGATTGAAGGAATCCAGAAGGTCCGGCAGACCGGGGAGAAGCGGTACGTCCCCCGAGTTGATAACGAGCCTGACCCCCGCGTTCCTGGCGACGGGAAGCGAGTGACCCAGGAGACCGAAACCGGTCACGTCGGTGAGGCAGCTCACCTGGAACCTCTGCATTATCTCCGAGGCGTACTTGTTCAGTCTCTCCATCCAGTACACGAAAGTGTTGAACTGGATCTTCGTGAGACCGCCGTTCAGCATGGCGTCGCAGTACACCCCGGTTCCTATGGGCTTCGTGAGTACGATCAGGTCACCCGGCCTGGCGTTGTCGTTGGTCAGGGCCGTGGTGGGGCTGGTTATTCCCGTGACGCTCATTCCGAACAGGAGATCCTCCTGTTCCATTGTATGGCCTCCCAGCAGTACGACACCCGCCTCGTGGAGCTTCTCGGCTGCACCGATCAGCAGCTCCTCGATGATCTCAGGCGGTATCTTACCTGCCGGATAGGCAAGGATGTTCATGGCCGTTATTGCCTTCGCTCCCATGGCCCAGATGTCGGACATGCTGTTGGCGGCGGCTATACGGCCGAAGCTCCTTGCTTCGTCGACGATGGGGAAGAAGAAGTCCACGGTCTGCACCAGGGCGATATCATCGCAGATGAGGTACACTCCAGCGTCGTCCATTGTCTGCATCCCCACGATGAGGTTGGGGGAATCGGGCAGCGGCAGCTTCTCCAGTATACCGGCCAGCCTGGTCGGGTTGAGCTTGCCCGCTCAACCGGCGCAGGGGCCGTAATCCGTGAGCCTGATCTCCCTGCCCGAGGGAAGGGAGCGCTCCGGCATACCGCCTCTCTGCATCTTCTCCATCAGGAATTCGCAGTATGTGAGCTGGTGCCGCTCATGGTGGAACGCCATGCACTGCGCGCAGCTGCCCCGCCTCTTGCAGTCGGAGGGGCAGGGGCAGTTCTCTCCGTCGTACAACCTGAACTGGGGCAAAGGACCTCATTCCACATTACAAGGGTATGAAAATGCCAAGGTGGAATATATACCAAAATCGGGGCAGTGGAACAGCTACTCCTGATCGCCCTCCGGAGGTCTGTAGCTCCGTTCCCGCTTCAGCCGGCCCCGATTCTTCTTTTCATCCAGCCTTTTCCTCTCTGAAGCTGCTGTAGGCCTGGTCGGCTTGCGCACCGAGGGCTCCCGGGCGGCCCTCCTGAGTATCTTGACCAGCTTCCGGACAGCGCTGTCCCGGTTTCGGACCTGTGAGCGGTACATCCTGGAGTGGATCACCAGAAAGCCGTCTCCCGTGAGTCTATTGCCGGCAACTTCATTGAGTCGTTCCTTGAGCTCCTCCGGAAGGGATTGGGAGCCCATGGCGTCGAAACGCAGGACTACGGCGGACGCGGTCTTGTTCACCTTCTGCCCCCCGGGACCCCCCGAGAGAACGAATTCGAACTGCAGTTCCGACTCGGGTACTCTTACGGTATCGGTTATTTCAAGCATTTCACTCCAGAATAGTGTTCTTGACCTTTGAGCCATCACATATAATTGTGTTCCTGCAGAATTTCAACAAGCACAGGAGTACAGAAGAACGGGGGTTCACATGGACCTGGCAGTACCTATCATCCTTGTCCTGGTCATAGCGGGAGGAATAATCGGGATAGTCCTGATGGTGGAGAAGAAGAGGACGGCTGCCTGGGAGACCATTGCCGGCCGGCTGGGGGCGCAGTTCACGCCGAAAGGATCGGATGAGCACACCCTCTTCCCTTTCCAGCTCTTCAACTCCGGCACCAGCCGGAAGATGAAGAACCACATGAAGTGGGAATCGGAGGGGGTGACCGTGCACCTTGCCGACTACCAGTACACCGTAAGGACCTATACGGGGAGGAGCAACACCTCCAAGACCTACAAGCAGACAATCTGCATACTGGAGAAGCAGGGGCTGGACCTGCCGAGAACCTTCATGAGGAGGCAGGTGGCCTTCCTGGACTGGATGGGCAACAAGTTCGGGGCTCAGGACATCAACTTCGAGGAGGACCCTGAGTTCTCCAAGGCATTCGTACTGAAGGGTGACGAGACACGTACGCCTCAGATAGTGGGGCCCGAGATGCGCCAGCATCTCCTTCGGAACAGGGGGCAGTTCAAGACACTGGAGATGAACGGTCCCGCCATGATGTTGAACTTCGGAAAAAGAAGGAAGCCCGAGGAATACGCAGAACTGGTGGGCCTTGCAATGCCCGTCTACTACATGTCCAGTTCAGGCGGCAGCGCCTGGTAGATGGGGACGGAGGCTTTTATATTTTTTTATCCTAGTAAATCAACATAAATATCATAGCAACTTTTGAAATGTTCAATTGCATTTCAATTTTCTTGAAGCTGGATTTGGAATTGATTCTTTTTATTCACGATTTGAGAATAAAGATCCTCCGTCCCTATTCCAGCAGGTAGAGCTTCTGGTAGCCAAGCTCAGGATCTTCCTCCCACGCCAGGACCCCGTTCTCCGAGACGGCGGTCACCCAGCTCCAGCCCTCCTCGGGGAACACCACATGGTGAAGCAGTTCTCCTGTCGCAGGGTCGAAGATATCGAAGAATGGTGTATCCATGGTCCCCCGCCTGACCCAGAGGTTCCCGTCCGGGCCTATGTTCAGCCCGATGACCATGTCCTTGAAGGGATCGGGGTTGAACTCGAAGGGGAAGCCGCCTCCGCCCGACATCCTGGCGACGTAATTCGTCACATAAGTGCTCTCCGCCGCGATCTCCTCGGGAGTCTTCTCTACCGGGGAGAGGTCCATGGTGATGTCCTGCAGCTCCTCACCGGCGGTATCCCACCGCATGACGGTGTAATCCTCGCCGTCCTTCAGCGAGAAGAACACCCCGTAGGAATCGCTGGCGCAGATACTCAGCGGATCCAGGGTATCAATGATGAAAATGGAAGGGTCCGAAATGATATCACTCATGTTAGCGACTATTGAATCCTGCCAGAACACCCTGTCCCATTCCTCCTCGCCGTAGGTGTACAGCGCCACCGTCCTGGTCATGGTTATCCTGTTGTCCGCAGCATCCTGGTCAAGTTTATATGCCACGTACTGGCTGTCTGTAAGAGCCGCGGCCTTGAAGGGAGGGTTCTGGCTCCAGAGGCTGAGCTCCTCGACGAATTCCAGGGAGTCGTCGAAGACTACGAACCCCTGTTTCATGAGGTCCATCACCATGAGCCGTCCATCGGGAAATACGCACATGTTCCAGGGGAATCCGAACTCTCCCGGACCGCTCCCATTCCGGGCAACATGCCGGATGTACTCTCCCGCGGGATCGAACATCTTCAGAGCGCACTCAACCTGATCCAGGACGAGTATCCTGCCTTCATCATCGATGGCGGCCGCCACAATGGCGCTGAAGGTATTAGTGGAATCCCCCATCTCCCTGCCCATCTCCAATTCCACGTGAAGGGTGTCAACCGGCATGGTGGGAAGGTCGGCCGCCGTCGGTTCCTCGCCTCCCCCTCCGCAGGCTGCCGCCAGGAGCAGGAATGACATCGCCGTGACTGTATTCTTCATAGTATCCCCTCTGCTTGGTGATCGATCGATATTGACAGAATATACTTGATTATCAGGAATCAGCGCTCCTGACCGGCTCCCGTCCGCCTCCCCTGTAGTTAAGCCAGCCGCCCAGAAGGACCATTCCGGCTCCGACCAGAACCGCCGTTCCTGGTATGGAGTCGAAGAGCGCCATCTGCCAGGTCACGGAGAAGACAACGCTGAGGTATCCGTAGATGGCTACTTCTCCGCCTGGTGCGAACCTGTAGGCCTTGGTCATGAAAAGCTGTCCCGCGGCGCCGGCCAGTCCTATGCCCGTGAGGAAAACGAGGTCCCTAAGACAGGGAAGGACTCCGGAAATGATGACGAAGGGAAGGAAGACGGCGGTTATCGCTGTTGAAAACCAGAAAACCACCAGCAGCGGCCTGTCGGTCTTCCGGAGGGCCCTGAGCGTCGTGTACGCCGCTCCGGAGAAGAGAGCGGAGACCACGGCAAGTGCGGCTGGCAGGGTCAGGGGTATCGAACCTGGTCTGAGGATCACGAGAACCCCTGAGAACCCCACGGCGATGGCCAGCACCTGAATCCGCGCCAGGCGCTCCCCGAGGAATATCCACGAGAATATCAGCACGAAGAACGGGCTTAGCTTGTTGATGGTTACCGCTTCCGCCAGGGGCATACCCTCGACTGCTATGAAATAGGTGAGCATGGCGGCTATCCCGAAGAATGACCGCGCGCCGAGCAGGACACCATTCCCCGGGCGGAAGGAGATGCCCCGGGACAGAAGGACGCAGGCCAGGAGTAACGTGGACACGAAACCCCGCATGAAGAGCTTCTGGATCGTGGGAATGCCCGAATCGGAGGGGATAAGCTTGATGAACACCGGGACCGCTGAGAGGAAAAGGGCCCCCAGACTCATGTATACCGCCGCCCGGAGACGGGAAGAGGTTATCACCTGCAGACTCTCACCAGCCTGTATTCGGTGGAGCCCAGTCCCATTGACTCGGCCAAGGAAAGCTGGAGCGATCCGTCCCTGTCCGGCCGCAGCGCCATGAACTTGTCCTCACCCGCCTCCGCCTTAACCTGCGCGTTCCTGGCCGGAGGGGCGGCGGTGACCAGGTCCAGGGAGGCGCTGTCGATGGCCACAGGGTCCGTGGATGCCAGGATCCCGATGTCATTGACCAGGGCGGGGCCGGTGTCGTGCATGCAGTCGCAGTCGGGCACCACGGATGTGACGAAGTTGACGTAGAGGATCGGATTGGACACCGAGACTGCTGCCCAGGCGTATTCCACCATCCTCTTCATGAAAACGTCCATGTCCTGGTTCCAGCTAACCCTTACGGCTCCCTCGGGGCATCTGCCCAGGCACTCTCCGCAGCCGGTACAGACCTCCATGTCTATGACTGCGCGATCACCGACGGTGATCGCGTCGACATGGCAGTGGGAGGCGCATATGCCGCAGGCCGTGCATCTGTCCGCGCTTATCACGGGTTTGACGGAGGAGTGCTGGTAGAGCTTTCCGGCCCTGGAGGCGCAGCCCATGCCGAGATTCTTCAATGCACCTCCGAATCCCGTGAGAAGGTGACCCTTGAAATGACTGATCACTATCATGGCATCGGCACCGCCTATCACGGAAGCTACATGTGCCTCTTTCGTGTGGAACCCATCGGGTGTCTCCACGAGTATCTCATCCTCTCCATGGAGCCCGTCCGCCACGATGAAGGGCGGTGTGTGGGGAGAGCCGAAACCATGCTCCCTGACCAGCCTGAGGTAATCCGGGGCGGTTCTCCTCCTCCCGGGGTACAGCACCGTGGTATCGGTGAGGAATACCCTCTCGGTGACAGGTGCGAAACCTGTGATGACATTGAGCACATCCTCCGGCCTGACGTAGGAAGTGTTGCCCTCCTCCCCGGGATGGAGCTTCACGGCAAGCAGGTCCGTTGGGCGCAGGACGGATCGGGAGCGGATACCGACCAGCAGCTCTTCGAAGCAGCCCTTCATTTTCGCCTTTTCAGCCGGCAGGAAGTAGACTTCAGACATATCCTTCATCCTTCCCTGGGGATCCTTCCGGTATTTCATCCTTGCATGGACAATATATGCTGTTTATAGATTATGCCATGAAACATCTCAAGTGGGTAGAAATAGACGGGTCTGCCCCGGACTGGAACCTAAGCCAGCTTCGCTCATGTTCTGACAAGGGCGGGATACTGTTCTGCGCCGTGGTCAAGTCCAACGCCTACGGCCACGGTGTGGAGCAGATGGTCACGCTGCTTCCCTCCGCCGACTGGTTCGCCGTGAACTGCCTCGACGAAGGGCTCGAGCTGAGGTCCCTGGGTGTCCGTAAACCTGTCCTTCTCCTGGGGCACGTTCTGCTGGACAGGCTCCGGGAAGCAGTGGAAGCCGACCTCAGGCTCACGGTCTACAACACGGAGACCATCGAGGAGCTTGGCCGGGTGCTCCGCCCAGGAGAGACATGCCGGGTTCACGTGAAGGTGGAGACCGGCACCGGAAGGCAGGGGATATTTCCCTCGGAAGTCCCCGGCTTCGTCAGTCTTGCCCGTGGAACGCCCGGAATAGTGGTTGAAGGCCTCTCGACACATTTCGCCAACATAGAGGACACTCTGAACCATGACTACGCGGAGGGACAGCTCTCGGAGTTCAGAGGGGCGCTTGACCAGCTCAGAAGGACCGGCAACCTTCCGGAAGTCGTCCACGCAGCATGTACGGCAGCCACCATACTCTTCCCCGAGACGCATTTCAACATGCTGAGGACGGGGATAGGCCTCTATGGCCTGTGGCCCTCCAGGGAGACCTTCCTGTCTGCCAGATCAGTAGGGAGGATGGTTCCGGACCTTCGTCCTGTGCTTTCCTGGAAGACCCGGCTGGTCCAGATCAAGGAGCTGCCCCAGGGGAGCTATATCGGATACGGATGTACGTACAGGACCAGCAGGTGGACAAGGCTCGGGGTCCTGCCTGTCGGGTACGCTGACGGTTACGACAGGAAATGCGGGAACTCGGCCCACGTTCTGGTGAGGGGGAAGAGGGCCCCGGTACTGGGAAGGGTCTGCATGAATCTTATAATGGTCGATCTCACGGATATTCCCGATGCCCGTCTGGAGGACGAGGTGGTTCTTCTGGGACGGGACGGGGAGGAGAGTATATCCGCGGAGACCATGGCGGAATGGGTGGGTACGATAAATTACGAGGTTGTCACCCGTATCAGCCCGTTCCTGCCCAGGGTGATCGCCGGGAGAGGATAGGGGAAGTGCAACTGGATATCATCGGAGTGGATGGATCGAAGCAGTACGGCTGCTACCTGTGTTCAATGCTCATTGGAGAATCCGTTCTTCTTGACGCTGGTTCCGCCTCCATGCTGTCGGGGTCTCAGCAGCAGAACGTTGAGATGGTCCTCCTGACCCACGCTCATCTTGACCATGTCCTGGAGCTGGGCTTCATGATAGACGCCACGGTGACCATAAGGGATGAGCCCCTGAGGGTCATGGGAAGCAGAGCCTGTCTCGAGATAGTCAGGAAGCATTACATGAACGACCTCATCTGGCCTGATTTCAGCCGCATCAAGACCTCCAGCGGACCCACGCTTGTCTACCAGGACATCGAGGACAGGAAGTGGTTCGATCTTCCCGGCGGAATATCAGCCTGGGCGGAACCCGTCTGTCACGGGGCGGGAGCCAGGGGATTCATCTTCAGATCCGATACCGGCTCAATTCTTCACACAGGGGATACGGGACCCACCACCTCGATCTGGGAGAGCGCGAAGAAGATCGATGACCTGAAAATGATAATCGCCGAGATCTCGTTCCCGGACTCGAAGATCGATGTGGCCATCGCCAGCAACCATCTTACCCCCGCTCTTCTGGAGGCGGAGCTTTCGAAACTTGGAAAACTGGATGTGCCTGTGTACGCCTTCCACCTAAAACCCTGGGAGAGGCACGAGATAGAGAGGGACGTTGCCAGGAGGTTCAGCGACAGGGTCGTCATCCTCCGCCGGGGCGACCGGCTGGAGTTCTGAGATGAACGCCTGCCGTCGATGAGGACGGGTCTCGATAGGCTGAATCCTGCATGCCTGCCAGGTAAGGGAGTAGGACTGCTCTCCCACTACGCCGCCGCCGGTTCCTCCTTCCGGTCGTCGCTGGACGTGCTTGCCGGAATGCCCGGCATTGAGCTCAGGCTGCTCCTCGGACCTCAGCACGGCTACTACGGCGAGACGCAGGACAACATGATCGAATGGGAGGGCTACAGACACCCCGAGTACGGAATACCCGTACATAGTCTCTACGGAAGGAAAAGGGAGCCGGACCCTGAGCTGCTCCGAGGCCTGGACTGCCTTGTAGTGGACCTTCAGGATGTGGGTTCCCGGTACTATACCTATGTATATACCATGGCGTACTGCATGAGGGTCTGCCATGCTGCTGGAGTCCCGGTGATGGTCCTTGACAGACCGAACCCCCTTGGTCTTTCCGTGATCGAGGGAAGACCTCTCCAGAAGGATTTCGAATCCTTCGTCGGGCTCTATCCAATTCCTGTGAGGCACGGACTGACGATAGGCGAACTGGCGCGGCTGTTCGCCGATTTCGATTCCCTGTCCAGGCCTCTGGTGATGGAGATCGAGGGATGGAACGGCCGGGAGCTGCCGCAGGATTACCCGTGGGTGTACCCTTCTCCTAATATGCCCACCCCCGATGCGGCGCTGGTCTATCCCGGCATGTGCCTGCTGGAAGGCACGAACATCTCCGAGGGCAGGGGCACAACAAGGCCGTTCACGGTATTCGGTGCCCCGTGGCTGGACGGGTACAGCATTTGCAGAAGCCTGAACGGCTCCCGCTGGCTCCGGGGGGCCGTTCTCAGGCCACACGCATTCATCCCTACATTCAGCAAGCACAGCGGGCTGCTCTGCAGCGGATGCGAACTCCACGTCACCGACAGAGATGCCTTCCGTGCCCTGAGGACCGGCCTGGGCATTTTGCTCGAACTTTTTAAATATTCCCCCACTTGCTGGAAGGATCCTCCCTACGAGTACGAGTACCGCAAGCTGCCCATAGACATCCTGTCCGGGGGCACCGGGATCAGGGAGGCGGTGGAATCGCGTGATGAGGATGCATTGATGGAACTTGCCGCAGGGGACCCCGAAGCACACGGTGCGCTTGTCCGGGACGCTCTTCTGTACGAAAGGGCATTCATATCTTGAAGATAGGCATAATATCCGACATACACGGCAACCTTCCGGGCCTTCAGGCCTGCTGGAGGAGCCTCTCGTCACAGGAGGTGGACCAGGTGGTCTGCCTGGGGGACCTGGTGCAGTACGGTCCATACCCTTCGGAGGTGGTGGATTTCGTGATCCGGCATGGGATCGACACTGTCCAGGGGAACTGCGACAGAGCTGTGGGAAGAGGAAGGGAGACCACGGGAGATGAATTCGACAATGTGCACTGGGATAACATGGCTGCGGACTCCCTGCAGTGGACACGGGACCAGCTGAGCGATTCCCAGGTGAAGTTCCTCAGAAAGCTTCCGGCTGAAATGAGATACCGGTCGGGGAAATGGAACATCCTCTGCGTGCACGGTCTGCCAGGGAACATCACCGGCAGTATCCGGGAGAACGCAACCGGTGAGGTTTACGGTTTCATGATCCGGCGCAATTCGTGCGACATTCTCGCCCTGGGGCACACTCACAGGATGTTCCTGAGGTCGGTGCAGGAGGGCTTGATCGTAAATCCAGGCAGCGTCGGGGGAGGCACCCTTCCAGGTGAATCCACTCTTGCGTTGCTGGAGGTGGACAACGAGACCGGGATAGTCTCCATCAGCTGGCAGAGGGTTCCCTTCGACATGGAGGCCTATTCCAGGAAATACCTGCATGAGGGACTGCCGGAGACCTTTCTGAGATGCGTTGTCCTCGGCAGGGACCCAAGGGGCGAATGGCTGAACGATGACATTACCAGGAGGCAGAGATGGGCAGAACCCTTATAGAGAAGATACTGTCCTCCCACGGCGGAGGAGAGTGCAGTGCAGGGGACGTGATCTGGATGGAAATAGACAACAGGACGGCCAGGGATTTCGCCGGTGCCAGCGTGGTGGCCAACCTGGAGAGGTACGGAGGGAAGGATCCGGTGGCGGACCCGGGAAAGACTTTCTTCACATTCGACTGCAACGTGCCGGCCAACACCATCCCCTACGCAGACAACCAGCAGAGGATAAGGAACTTTGCCAGAAGCCAGGGTCTGAAGGTTTTTGATGTGGATGCAGGCATAGGTTCGCACGTGGTGATAGAGGAGAAGTACGGAAGACCGGGGACCACCACAGTGGGGACCGACAGCCACCTGAACATCATGGGTTCTGTGGGAGCCTTCGGCCAGGGAATGGGCGATGTGGACATAGCCTTCGCCTTCAAGACCGGCAGGGTCTGGTTCGAGGTCCCGCCCAGCGTGAAGGTCACACTGGAGGGCATGCCGGCTAAGGGCACGGAGGCGAAGGACGTGGCCCTTGCGATGCTGGGGAGGTTCAGGGAGCACGAGCTTCTTGGAAGGTCTGTTGAGATCTTCGGGCCATGGGCTGATCGGGCAACCCTTTCTGACTGCATCACACTCTCCAGCCTCGCTACCGAGATGGGGGCCATCATCGCGCTGATCCCACCCAACGACGATGTGCTCCGGTACTTCGGGATGGACAGGAGTGAAGCTCTATACGCAGACCCGGATGCCGTGTACGAGGGGGAGTACAGCCTGGACATCGAAGGTCTGCCCCCCATGATAGCCGCACCTCCAAGCCCCTCCAATGTCTATCCTGCAGCCGAGATGGCGGATGTGAGGATCGACGGTGTCTTCATCGGGAGCTGCACCAACGGGACCTACGAAGATCTGAAGTATGCGGCCGAGCTCCTTACAGGCAGGAAGGTGGCGCCTGGAGTCATGCTCAAAGTGGTCCCGGCCACAAGGGCCACCTGGTCAAGGCTGCTCTCCGAGGGGCATCTCAAGACCATCTTCGATGCCGGAGGAATAGTCAGCAACGCCGGATGCGGCGGCTGCGCCTCGGGACAGATAGGAATGACCGGCACGGGTGAGGTTCAGATCAGCACCTCCAACAGGAACTTCAAGGGCAAGCAGGGGAAGGGCGAAACCTACCTCGCCGGCATAGGCACCGCTGTGGCATCGGCTGTCAGGGGCAGCATCTCCACCGTTCATGACCTGCCGGAGGTCCAGGCATGAGTATCTTACATCAGCTGAAGGAGGTTAGATAATGAACGGCGAGATGGTGCTCAGGGGAAGGCTATGGGTCCTGCGGCAGGACGGGAGCCTGTTCTCGGACATCGACACTGACATGATCTATCATAATGCGCATCTTGCAGTCACCGAGATCGAGAAGATGGGCCAGTACGCATTCGGAAACCTCGAGGGCTACCAGAATTTCGCAGACATGGCCGAACCGGGGGACCTGGTGCTGGCAGGCGACAATTTCGGTTCCGGCAGCTCCCGACAGCACGCGGTGGACTGCTTCAAGGCCCTGGGAGTGCAGGCTGTGGCGGCGCGCTCCTTCGGGGCCATATACAAGAGGAACGCCATCAACAGCGGTTTCCCGATAATCGAGCTTCCCGGGCTCCCAGACGGAACGTTCACCCACCATGCAATGGCGGAGCTGGACCTTACGGAAGGAACGCTCACCTCCGGAGACAGGTCCTTCCGGGGTCTTCCCATCAGCCGCGTGGCCAGGGACATCTACATTGCCGGAGGGCTCTTCCAGTACGCCGAGACGCTTAAGGGCGGCTGATGACCATGTACGGGGGACAAAACCGATGATAGACGACTTCGATATGCAGAAGAGGTACTTCGTATCCCGGCTGGAGAGGTTCGGGAAGAGGCCGGAACTTCAC
>CAZXEF010000064.1:0-13493 GCA_964639605.1 uncultured bacterium
GTCCGAGAGATTTCCTTCGGCCTTCTGCTTCTGCAACTGGCTGAGAATGTTGGCTGCCTGGGCAAAGTCTCCTTTGGCCAACGCCATTCGCACTTTCTGCGCCAGGGGGTCGGCCGAACCGTGCAGCCGACGGAGCCGCTGCAGTTGACATGATCGACGGTGAGTGGTTCATGGTCGACCCATCCCGAGGGCCGGCTGGAGAAGGGTCCCCCGGCTGGGTGAAGTCCGCCGATGTCTCGATCACTGGTGATATAGATTCGGTGCCTCGCCGGGGAATATCGACAGGTCCCTGACCAGTTCCGACAGGATGACCCTGTAGGCCGGCGAGTAGCTGGTCCGGTAAACGTCCGAGTGATGTACCGCCGGGTATCCCGATCCGTACATGTCATCCATGAGATCATCGATCCCGAGAAGTGCTTCTGGAAGAAGGTCCTCCCTTATCATGCCGATCACCCAGCCCCTGTACTTCTCCAGTTTAGCTCCGGTGCCACTGTGTTCCACCGACGTCCTTATGAAAGCTTCAAGAAGGCTCTCAGGATCGCCCCCGGCCGCCAGATAGGGTCTCAGGTTGATCCTGGCCATGAGCCCGTCATCGGAGATCACATCCAGCATGGGTTCGGGGGGACCTTTCGACAGGTTCTCGATTTCACTGTAGAGGCTTGTTCGGGAGGAACCGACGCTTAAAATCCTGTGGGAGCTGCCCATTGCCGCCTGATGGAGGAGCTTGTACAGGTCGGCGCACTGCATCAGCGGATACCTGAAGAGGTGCGAACTCACTATCCGGAGAAACCTGGCCTCGTTTCCGCCCCTCATCATCATCCGCCCTTCATGGACTCACTGCTCAATATACGGTTCCGGATTCAGGGTAAACAATAGCTGAGCCTTGCGGTCCGGAGCGCTTTCAGTTGCGCTTTAGCCAGTAGGAGATCATGTCGTGGACAGTATCCATGATCACTGGGAACTTCATGCCCGAAGCCTGACCGTGAAGCCTCGGAAAGTGATGCACCGGGACTTCGGCTATTTCCACGCCGAGTCTCTTCAGCTTGATCAGGACCTCGGCGTCCAGGAAGGAGCTGTCGCTGCGGATATCGATACTGTCGAGATGGTTGCGCTGAAAGAGCTTCATCGAGCAGTTGACATCCTTCACCGAAAGGCCGAACAATACCCTCAGGAACAGTCCGTAGACCCTGTTCTGGAAATCCCGTCTGAAGCCCTCGGCCCGTTCAAGCCGGTATCCCACGACACAGAGGCCGTCCTTCCATGAATCGAGAAGAAGCCCGAACTCGGAGAAATCGTACTGCCCGTCACCGTCTGTATAGGTCACCAGCTCGAAGTTCCTGGCCGACTCGAACCCCGACCTGAGGGCTCCGCCATAACCCCTGTTCACGGGGTGATGGACCACCCTGACAGTGTCGTACTCCGCTGCAAGTCTGTCAGCAATTTCAGCGGTGTCATCAGGCGAGCCGTCCTCGACTATCACTATCTCGTGGTCCAGCGCTAGGCTGTGGAAAGTAGCGAGAGCGGATTCCACCGTGCGCCTGATGTTGCCCTCGTCGTTGTACGCAGGACAGAAGAAAGACACACCGGGCTTCATGGAACCTCCCCTGAAGTGGAAAAGAATTGAAAGCAGAATATATCTGTTAGAGCTTGCAGGGCAAACAGACCGGGTTCGCAGGCGGGTATCCAGCCCGATAAAGGGATTCCGATTTAAGTGTTCACAAATCGGGTAATGTCATGATAAATATATGATAGTAAATAACATAATGAATTGTGACTATGTTATAACTTGACATTTACCTACTGGTAAGTAGAATAGTAATTCTTGCTCATAACGATGGCGGAGGTGGTTTTTTGAACGGTGACAACAGGGAAAGACTTCTCAATGCAGGAGTGGAACTCCTGTCGGAGAAGACCTTCTCGGAGATCTCCATGGACCAGGTGGCTGAAAGATCCAGTGTATCCAAGCCTATGATATACTATTACTTCAATAACAAGGAGGGTTACTACAGGGCCCTTGCCGAGCATCTTCTGAAAGTTGCCAGGTCCATGATGCAGAAGCTTTGCGATCCTGCGATCAGCATGAGGGAGAACCTGGTGCGGTACGTCCGCTTCAGGATTGATTTCGTCGAGAAGAACCCGGGGATCGCCAACGCCTTCCTTTCCATAATAACCGACCCGAACATAGGAATGCTGATTAACGAGATGCAGGAAGAGTTCGATATCATGAGGATGGAGTTCATAGACCCGATGTTCGACAGGGCGATCGAAAGTGGCGAGGTCACTTCGGGAGTGAACAGGATGATAGTGATGATGATGCTGAATTCCCTGCTGATATCTTACACGGTCAAGAAGATCAACAGACTTTGCGAACATGATGAAATGAAGCCTGAAGAGGTGGTTGGTATCATTTTCGACGGTATCGCCGCGGCTAGAGAGGATATAGAGTAGAATGAGATTCTTATTGACGGTCCTTCTGCTGGCAGCACTGCCCGTCCGGGGGGTGACCCTCCAGGAGGCGGTTGGGATAGCCCTCGAGAACAGGGGGGATGTGCAGTCTGCCCTAATGTCATTCCAGAGTGCCGGCTGGGAGAGCAGTAATGCGGACCTTTGGTTCCTGCCCCAGATCAACGGACAGCTTGCCTTCTCGAGGAACTTCGATGTCCAGGAGCTTACGTTACCGGGAATTGGTACCATTCCCATGGGTTCGGAGTACACGTCGCTGGCTGGAATAACGGTCAGCATCCCCATATTCGTGGCCCAGGGCCCGGCTGGTTCCAGGATGGCTTCCAGGGCTTTGGACCTTTCACTGCACCAGGCCAGGGCCACCGAGATGGACGCCGTGGTCCAGGTTGTAAAGGCTTTCTACGGGGTCCTGCTTGCAAGCGAGATGATGGACGTGTCCCGTGAGGCCCTTGACATAGCAGAAGAAGGCTACAGACTGGCGGAGCTCAAGTACGCAGCGGGAACTATTTCCAGGTTCGAGCTGCTTCAGAGCAGGGTCGCCTGGGAGAACAGACAGCCTGATCTCATTTCAGCTGAGAATGCTCTCGAGAACGCTTTCGTCGGGTTCTCGGTTGCACTTGGCCAGGACAACGATGACCTCTTCCGGATCGAGGGGGACCTTGACCGACAGCTTGATCTCCAGTTACCCGGGAGTCTGGAGGAAGCTCGGGAGATAATGCTTCAGAACAGCCCGGACCTTCAGTCGGCCGAATACATGCAACTGGTCGGCGAAGCCGGGGTGGACATGGCAAGAGCTTCATTCATGCCTCAACTGGTTTTCCAGACAAGCCTCAACTATCAGGCCGCAAGGAATGACATGGACTTCGAGATCGACGACTACGAGAGGAACCTGACGGCGTCCGTGGCCCTCCAGATCCCGCTGTTCAACGGTTTTTCCGATATAGCCGGCTTCAATTCAGCCAGGGCTCAGCGCACTGCGTCCATGGCATCCGCCAGGAGCGTGCGCCAGGTCACGGAGCTTTCATTGGTTTCCGCCTGGAACAACCTCCAGGCTGCGCGCGAAAGTGCCGACGCCACCTGCTCAACTGTGGAACAGGCAATGGAGGGAGTGGAGATAGCCAGCGTCTCATACGAGGCAGGCATGATAACAAGGCTGGACATGGACCAGGCTTTTCTGGCCCTTACCACGGCCAGGACAAATCACGCCAGCGCTCTTTACAGCCTGAGGATCGCCGAAGCCGAACTCATGAGATCTGTTGGAATAATGGAAGGATACATCAATGAATAACTTCAGGAGCTTTCGTCATATTCTTCTGACCTCGATTACGATGGTCCTGTTCTCCGGCTGCGGTCCGGCCCCTCAGTCGCCCCAGGAGAAGCCTCCCGTAAGGGTGACCGTGGAAGTGGTCCAGCCCCGGGAGATATCGAGCATAGCTTACGCCAGCACCAGGGTCGAAGGGCTTGAAGAAGCCCTTATCTACGCGATGACTCCGGGCAAGGTGGAGGAAGTGATGGTCTCCGAGGGTGACAGTGTCACGGCGGGTCAGAGTCTTGTTCGTCTGAACACTGACCAGCAGGCCAGCGCCGGCACCGCCAGTGCCGTGGCAGGCATCAGTGCCGCCCAGGCTAATGTGGACAACGCCTCCAGTAATTACGAACGGCTGCAGTCGCTTTTCGAGGTGGGAGGAGCGAGTGCCCAGCAGGTGGAGACCGCCCAGGCGGGACTGGAAGCAGCCCAGGCTCAGCTCAGCCAGGCACGGGCCGGTTACGCGCAGGCGCGTACGGCAAGGGAGAACTCATGGATCACGGCTCCATTCGATGGACAGATAGGGAGAATATGGGCGAGGGAGGGCAATTCATCCTCAGGAACACCTCTCGTTTCCATATCGAACAATTCGGCCATAGTGGCCAGGATACTTCTTCCCGAGGAGGACCTGCTCCATCTACACTCCGGTCTTCCGGCGTACATCACCATCAGCTCCCTTGATAACGAGTCATTCCCGGGTATCGTCACTTCGGCGTCCTCAACGGTGGACCAGGTCAGCGGCCTGGTTCCTGTGGAAGTGCGGTTCGATGAGACAAGAGGAAGGCTGCGTCCCGGAATGGCCGGCAGGGTGGCGGTCCTTACAGAGACCTACGACAACACCATTGCCGTATCAGAATCGGTGCTCCGACGGACCCAGACGGGTTTTCAGGTAGTCGTGATCGAGGATGGCACAGCCGCGATCAGGGAAGTCCAGGTTGGCATCTCAAGCGAAGGGATGGTGCGGATAACGGACGGGCTTCAATTCGGTGACTCTCTCGTGGTGGCCGGTCAGTCAATGCTCCAGGACGGAGCCAGGGTGGAAGTGGTGGCTCGATGAGACTGCCCGAGCTGTCGGTCAGGCGAAGAGTAACATTCCTGATGCTCTTCATTGCGATATTCGGAGCCGGACTGTTCGGTCTCACGCAGCTCGGAGTGGACATGTACCCGGACATGGAGTTCCCTATGATAATGGTGCTAAGCACCATGGAGGGCGCCGGTCCCGAAGAGATGGAGAACCTGGTGACCGATCCTCTCGAACAGGCCCTGGCAAGGGTCTCCAACGTAAAGAAGGTCACTTCCACATCCCGACCGGGCATAAGCGTTGTGACGGCGGAATTCAACTGGGGACACAGCCTCGAGCAGGCTGAGACGGATGTCAGAAGACAGCTGGACATGTTCAAGGCCATACTGCCTGATGACGCCAGCGACCCGCTGATTTTCGCGCTGGATCCAAGCATGCAGCCTGTTCTCTATGTGGGTTTCAGCAGTGAGATCCTCAACGACTTTGATCTCAGGACGCTGATCCAGGAGGAGATCGAACCGCTCTTCAGCCGTCTTGACGGTGTGGGGTCCGCGGTCACAGTGGGAGGCCGAGAAAGGCAGATCAATGTCCGGATACAGCCCGCCGCCATGATGGATGCAGGCATAACCGTATCTCAGATCGTCGGAGTACTGTCCTCGGTGCGCAACAACACTCCGGCGGGAAGAATAGACGCCGGCGGACTGAACATGAGCATAAGGATAGAGTCCGCCTTCCACAGCGTCGAGGAGATAGAGCAGCTGGTGGTAGGGATGAACGGTGGATCTCCGGTCCTGCTGCGCGACGTGGCCATGGTGGAGGATGGTGAAGCCGAGCTGCTCCAGCATGTCAGGTTCAACGGCCAGCCTTCCATATCCATGTACATGAACAAGAGATCGGACGCTAATACAGTGAACGTGTGCGTCCGGATAAGGGACCAGCTTAACGAGATCGAGCGGGACTACCAGGGCCTGCTGACACCCGTGATTCTCTTCGACCAGTCCGAATTCATCGAGCAGTCCATAAGCAACCTGGGCAACACCGCCATCCAGGCCAGCATACTGGCCTTCCTGGTCCTGCTGTTCTTCCTTCGGTCCTGGAGGAGTTCTTTCATCGCAGGCATTGCAATACCCATATCCGTGTTTGTTACCTTTGCCGTGATGCACTTCACCGATGTCCAGCTGAACATGATCTCCCTTGCGGGACTGGCTCTGGCCATCGGTCTTCTGGTGGACAATGCCATAGTTGTGCTGGAGAACATCTTCAGGCACAGAGCAGCGGGGGAATCCCACTTCGATGCGGCTGTGAACGGCGCTCTGGAGGTTTCCAATGCCATCACAGCATCGACACTTACTACCCTTGCCGTCTTCGTGCCGATACTGTTCGTACCCGGTCTGGCAGGGCAGCTGTTCAAGGAGATGGTGCTGACCATCACATTCAGCCTGACGGTGTCGCTGTTTGTCGCTCTCAGCCTGGTTCCCCTGATCTCATCCTGGGTCAGGAAACTGGTGCCCAAGCACAGGCCCGGGACCATCCCTGCAAGGCTGGAATCAATGATCGCCAGGCTGGAGAGCGGGTACAGCAGCCTGGTATCCTGGGCCGTGAGACACAAGAAGATAGTCCTGTTCTCCACCGCCGGAGCCTTCGTCCTGGCAATAGTCATGATGGGACAGCTCCCGTCGGAGTTCTTCCCTGAGTCGGATGACGGTTTCCTCATGATGGACATCGAACTGCCCATAGGGAGCAGCCTGGAGACCACGGACCAGACTGTCAGGGCCCTGGAGGATTCAATTCGGTCGATTGTGGATCCGGAAGACCTGCTTGCCGTATTCACGACGGTGGGTGAGTCCGAAGGTGTGATGGCCATCTTCGGTTCCAGCGGTTCCAACGCTGCAATGGTCCGTGTGAGGTTGACGTCCTCCAGTCAGAGGAGCACCAGCATGTTCGAGTACCAGGATCGAATACGGGAAGTCCTCAGGGGAATGCCCGGAGTAGAGTACTCTTCCAATGCCGGAATGTCATTGCTTAGTGGAGCTGCCATCGAGATATCCCTCTACGGTGACAATCTAGATAGGCTCTACCAGAAGGCGGAGGAGATAAAGGAAGCCATCTCAGCGATAGACGGGGTCGCCGACCCTGCAACCTCCATGGAGGACCGTATCCCGGAATACTCCTTCGCTCCGGACCCCGTAAGGATGTCGCTTCTCGGGTTGACCCAGTCCCAGCTGGCCATGGATGTCAGGTACGGTTTCCAGGGTACCAACGCCAGCATCTACAGGGAGGATGACGAAGAGTTCAACATCAATGTCAGGCTTCCGGAGGAGATGAGGGATTCGAGGGAGGACCTGGAGTACGCGGCAGTCCTTGGAAGACCCCTGATCTCCCTGGGCTCCCTTGAGCAGAGAATGATATCAAACGTGATCACCAGGACCAACCAGGCCAGGATGGTCACCATATCCTGCGGCGTGTCCGGGGAAAGATCACTTGGAGAGGTGGCCTCCGACGTTTTGGCCACTGTAAGGAACATTGATACATCAGGGTTCAGATACGAGATGGGAGGTGAGATGGAGGACCAGAGAGAGACCTTCATGTACCTCGGTATTGCCATTGTCGTTGCGGCTCTGCTTGTCTACATGGTCATGGCTGGGCAGTTCGAGTCGTTCCTCGAACCCTTCATCATCATCTTCACTCTTCCACTGGCGTTCATAGGCGTTGTGCTGGGACTGTTCATTACGGCCACCCCCCTGTCGGTCATGGCGATCGTTGGAATGCTGATGCTTGCAGGGATCGTGGTGAACAACGGGATCGTGATGATCGACTACGCCAACCAGCTCAGGAAGAGGGGCAAGGACCTCATTGATGCAATTGTGGAAGCCTCCACCACCAGGATGAGGCCGATAATGATGACCGCTGCAACCACTATTCTGGCCATGGTGCCCCTGGCCCTCGGCCTGGGCGAAGGAGCTGAGAACTGGTCCCCTATGGCCATAACCGTGATCGGTGGGCTGTTCGTGGCCACCGTCCTCACTCTTGTGGTGGAACCCTGCATCTATGTGATATTCGGCTGCTACAAGAGGTTCAGGAATAGCTGCGACCAAACCGTGACATGATGTGACAAACCGTTCCCTGGAACCAGCCTGATGGTTCCAGGGAACGGACCCGGATCTGGCAGAGGACCTTACACGATTACCGTAGGCCTGGTCACTCCAGCCCTGATCTGAGTCCTTCCCGAGAGAAAGACGGAGTTTCCTTCGGAACCCCTCAGGAATTCCGCGCATTCCTCGTCCATCTGTAGATGTCCGAATCCTGCAGTGAGAACCAGTGTGAACGGGATGTCCTCATCCCCCGTCACGGCCACTCCGAGTTCGCTGCCGCAGTAATCCATCCAATGGGTAGCCGGTATTGAAGGGACGATAATTCCGTTCACCCCTGACTCGGCAGCCAGTCTCAGGAATCCGACCGTAATCGGTGCCGTTGTGAAAATTACACTGTCCCTCTCCGGCACTTCACTTTCGATATTACGGATCTCCCTGAGTATACCGCTGGTCTGTCCGCCGAATCCTATGATCCCCCAGAGTCTTGAACCCTTGCCTCGCACTCGCACCATGTGGTCCGGGATCACCTCTGTGACCTCGCCGAAGACATGGGAGAGCATACGCACAGGATCGATATCGAACTGAACCGTGACTGTACCCTTCTTCCGGTCTATGTTCTTCACGACACCGCTGGTGGGTGATGTTACCGTAGCCGCTTTACCGCTGGAGATGTCCGAAGCCAATATCTGGCCTGCCTCCACGAAATCACCCTCTCTTCGCTTGAGGTAGCCTACGATGTGCCTGGGTTTGATGTCCAGCGGACCGGCTATGTCCACTACATGCGGCTTCTCGTCGTAATCCTGTATCTCTCGCACCACGATCAGGCCGTTCTTCTCTATCCTCGTGATCCTGCCCCTTACGGTTGAATGGAAGGTGAAGTCGAAGCCTGTCAGCCCTTTTCTGTGGACTTCGTAAAGAGGTTCGTTCAGTCTTATTCTGTCCCCCTCCCTGACAAGCAGACCATCTCTGATCTCTTCCGGTGTCAGATGGCGGTCGTAACCCGTTATCCTGTTCAGATCGATTATGTACAGCTTGGGAGGGTTGTACCTGTTCTCCCCCAGCAGCGTGCCGGGCTCTACCAGGTCCCCGGGTCTCACGTGGATTGTTCCCTGGTAGGGCAGGCGGTTCTCGACCTCCCATTCGCCAACTTCGATCTCTCCGTGGGCGGGTTTGATCGGGCTCCTCAGGACCGAGTAACCGTCATGACTGAATGCGGGTATCCCTGAATCCGAGAGGACTTTGCCGGATGCTCCTTCGAACCTGTTACGGCAGTCTATGAGGACCGGGAGGTCTGTGGAAAGGTATTTATCAGCTTCGCCAAGGGATGCGTTTCCCTCCAGCTCGAGCTTCAGGCTGCCGCCTGGATCCAAATATCTCAGGTCGCCCCATGACATGCTGAAAAGTTCCCGGGTGTCAGTGTTTATCACCGTCATTACCCTGTCGCCCTCTTCGAAATCGCCGAAGGGAGCTATGACCCATCCCAGTTTCTCCAGGCACTCCTCATGGAAGAGTCTCAGTGCTTCCTGACTGTCGATCTCCGAAAGCACTCCCAGATGAGGGCTCCTGAAATCCCGGTCAATGGCAAGGCATGTGACCCCGAAGGGTCTGAAACCCTCGGCAAGCATCCAGAAGGCCCGTTCCTTCTCCGCATGGGATATGACACCCCCGGAACCTATGACAAGGTCGATGTCCGACAGGTTGAAAGTCTCTTTCTCAGATGTCATGAAGGTCTCCTCGAATTCCTTCCTGTTCCTGGCCTTCATCCTGTCCAGGAAGCCGGTCCTCTTGATCTGATAGCAGGTATCCAGATGTTCTTTCCATGAAGAATCGATCCCGCAGATGGCCGCAGCCTGCTCAACCAGGATCTCCTCGGCGCTTCTGGGCACGTAGGTGGGAGCTATCGTCTTGTTGTAGATGTAATCGCGGACCTCATCCGTACAGAAGGACAGTGGAAGGTGCTTCATGAGCTGCTCGATCCCCGACCTGCGCATGGTGTTCGCCATGGAATAGCTCATTCCGGTGTTGGCCGCCACGGTCCGGTTGTAATCCCCTGTGATGCACGAGAAGATGTCCGTGGTGGCGCCTCCCATATCCATCATCAGGATGTTCTCTCCCGTATGACCGCTATAGAGGCGCATCATGTTTTCCACTCCGGCCGGGGTGGGAAGGATGTCCGATATCACGTATTCCTTCAGGACCGAGTATCCGGGCGCCCTTTCCATTACGTTCTCCATGAAGAGCCTGTGAACCTCTTTCCTGGCGGGTTCCATGTTCATCTCCTCCAGGGAGGGTCGAACGTTGTCCACTATATGGACCTCGAAAACGTTCTCCAGGACCTCGCTCACAAAGGACCTGGCTTCAATGTTGCCGCAGTAGACAAGGGGTATCTTCATATCCAGTCTGAACTTGGGCTGTGGATCGGAAAGAGCCAGGAGCTCGGCGAGCCGGACGACTCCGGCGATCGCTCCTCCATCGGTTCCCCCTGCCAGCATTATCATATCGGGGTGAAGGTTCTGGATGGCCTGCATCTGTTCAACGGCCTGCAGCTCATCATCGATGGATATCATCCTCAGGACGACCCCGCCCGCGTTGCTGGCAGTGTTCTCCGCTATCCTCCCGGTCTCTACCGAGGTGAGGCCGAAGACCAGCATCTGAAGACCTCCGCCGGCGGAGCTGGTGGAAAGGTAGGGCACTGATGGCATCCCTCGTCCACGGGAAAGCTTCTCGCCTGAGATGGATTCCAGTTTCATTATCGCTTCACCGACCCCAATGCATACATCCTCCCGGGGTTTCTCCACTGTGGTGGTTACATCGGCGCTCGCTTCGAACCTCAGACCGCCCACGGGGGTTCTGGCCAGAAGGAGTGCCTTCGTGGTCGTGCTCCCTACGTCGGTAATGACCAGGAATCCGGTCCTGCGCACGTTTTCAAGCATACGATCGCTCAGTTCGCCCTGCTCCATCTTTTCTTACCTTTCATTCGGATGTCCTTCCATGAGCAAATATTCCAAAGGCTTTCGACATGTCAAACCGATGAGAATCAATACCCAATCTTATTATAGCTAATGTTATTTTAGAATTAAATTTATATATAACAATTTACTATGTTGAAATATAATAATATATGGTTAACTAAGTGCATGAAATGAGGTGCGTCCCTGATGTTGCGGGGGGGAGGGGTTTCTTTATATTCGTATTGATGTAATCCGCACTCTAATTATCAACCCCCCAGAAGGAGATCATTCATGGCAGTCGTATTGGACGGAACCGGCCTCACCGTCGAAAAACTCGTAAGGATCGCCAGGCACGGCGAGAAGGTGGAGCTCTCTAAGGAAGCCGAGGAGAGGATAAGATTCTGCCGGGGCATGATCCAGAAGAAGCTTGATCAGAAAGAGATAATGTACGGTGTCAATACCGGCATCGGCGAGTTCTCTGAGACGCTCCTGAACGACGAGGAAGTGAAGCAGTTCCAGAAGTACCTGGTCTACAACCACGCTGCGGGTATCGGTGAACCGGCGCCGCTGGAATACGTCCGCGGTGCCATGGCCTCCCGCATCAATGTCCATGCCAAGGGCCATTCGGCCCTGAGGCTTGAAATTACACAGATGCTTGTGGAGATGCTCAACAGGGGTGTCACTCCCTTCGTCTGTCAGAAGGGTTCCGTCGGAGCGTGCGGAGACCTTGCCCCCATGTCCCAGATAGCCCTTGTCGTAATAGGTGAGGGCAGTGCCTACTACAACGGCGAGTTGCTCACCGGGGCCGAAGCACTGAAGAGGGCGGGGCTCAGACCGGAAGTGTTCCATGCCAGGGACGGCCTGGCCACCATAAACGGTTCCAACGTGCTCAACTCCATGAACTCCATTCACCTCTACGACATGAACAGGTGGCTGAAACAGGCGGAGATCGCCGCGGCCATGAGCCTGGAGGCACTGATAGCCAACTTCAAGCCATACAATGAGAAGCTTCACAGGGCCAGGGGATTCTCCGGTGCCGTCCGCACCGCCCGCTCCATGATGAAGTGTATCGAGGGCAGCGACCTTCTCAAGGGCGGAAAGAAGAAGGTGCAGGACGCATACTCCATGCGCAGTACACCGCAGGTCATCGGAGCCGCCCACGACGCCCTGGCCTACGCCAGGAAGCAGGTGGAGATCGAACTCAACGGTGTGGGTGATAACCCGGTCTTCTTCCCGGAGGAGGACCTTGTGCTCACCGGCGCCAATTTCCAGGGCTCTCCGGTATCCCTTCCCATGGACATGATGGGAGCAGCAATAACCATGGTCTCCGTCATGTCCGAAAGAAGGCTGAACAGGATACTGAACCCGGCCCTGTCCGTTGGTCTGACGCCCTTCCTTGCAGAGAAGCCGGGTCTCTACAGCGGGCACATGCTCAGCCAGTATACCGCCTGCATGCTCATCGTCGAGCAGAGGGCCCTTTCCCTGCCCTCGTCCTGCGCTTCCATACCTGCGGCCGCCGACCAGGAGGATTTCGTCAGCATGGGCATGAACACCGCCATTCAGAACCATCAGATACTCGAGAATGCCTGCGGCATACTTGGGATTGAGTTCATCGCCGCAGCCGACGGTCTGGACCAGCGGGATCACAAGCCCGGCCGCGGAGTGCGCGCCGCCTACGAAGTGATCAGAAAGCATATAACTCATCTGGGTGAGGACAGACCCCTTTATCCGGACCATACGAAAATGGCCGAAGTCATCAGATCCTGCGAGATACTTGAGGCCGTGGAGGCCGAAGTAGGCTCACTGGAATAGGAGAAGGATCATGTGCCGCACGATATCGCTGCTGACAGCGTTGCTGATACTGGCTCCATCACTTCTCGCGGTTCCCGAGGGTATCCCGATACAGTACATGGACCCGAGGGGAAGACTGCCCATGTCCACCGGGACGAGACTTCAGAGCACAGAGAACAGGGGTCCCTACAGCAGGACCGTTTTCCTGGATGCCTCGGGTCCCGAAGCGGATAAGGTTGTTCTTCTGGTGGAGGAGGCCTTGAACGACGGTATCACAGATGCGCTGGCGACTTTTCGCACCGACCTCGAGAACGAAGGGTACACCGTGGAGGTCTGGCTTATCGATGGCGGTACCGCGGCGGACATCCGCAGCGACCTCATCGCCGAGTACTCCGAAGGACTGACCGGGGCCATCTGCATTGGCGACATCCCCACAGGATGGGTGGACTGCGGAGACGGTGAATATCCTGTGGACGTATACCTCATGGACATGAACGGCACCTGGACAGACAGCGATTCTGACGGCCTGTACGAATCCTACAGCGGCGGGGCTCCTGAGATATGGGTGGGGAGGCTCACGCCCACATACCTGACATTCGGCGGTTCAGCCGCCCTTCTCAACGACTACTTCGCGAGGGACCACGCCTACAGGACGGGAGCCCTGACCCTTCCGGACAGGGCCCTGGCATACGAGGAGGCCTTCACCGGCCTCACAGGATATCTTGGGAACCTGTATCCCACCGTAGTACTCAAGAACGATCCGGTGGGCACCTGCGCCGATGATTTCAAGCAGGAACTACTTGCCGGTTACGAGTGGGTTCACCTGATCTCCCACTCAAGCCCCTGGGGAAGCAGCTTCCATACGGGAG
>CAZXEF010000065.1:0-13470 GCA_964639605.1 uncultured bacterium
GGCCAAAGGCGGGTCATTGTCAAAAGTAAAACCGGCATGAAGCGGGAATATGTGATCCCGCACGGGAAGCACCTGAATGTTTACAAAAACGACGTGGTGACCGCGGGTGAGCAGCTGGTGGACGGGCCCGTGGTGCTGCAGGACATTCTGAGGATCTCCGGCGAAAGGAAACTCCAGGAGTACCTCGTGAAGGAAATTCAGGAAGTGTACCGTCTGCAGGGCGTCAACATCAATGACAAGCACATAAGCATCGTTGTCAGACAGATGCTGTCCAAGGCGAAGATAGACGACCCCGGCGACACCCAGTTCCTCGAGGGCGCTCAGGTGGACAGACTGGTGCTCCAGAGGGAGAACAAGGCCATGATGATGCAGGGCAAGAAACCCGCAACATCAGCCGTCCTCCTCCTTGGGATCACCAAGGCTTCCCTTGCCACCGACAGCTTCCTTTCCGCCGCCTCCTTCCAGGAGACGAACAGCGTTCTTGCGGATGCCGCCACCGCCGGAAAGGTGGATTATCTGTACGGTCTCAAGGAGAACGTCATCGTCGGTCACCTCATCCCTGCCGGTACAGGCATGAAGAAATATCGCCGGATTTCCCTTGCACTTCCCGACGGGGAGCCCCTTCCGGAACCCGCGTTCTCTGAGGACATGGAAGAGCTCGATATTGACGAAACCGATTTTGATGTATAGACTTAAGGCCCCTTGCACCGATTTTGGTGCAATATATGTTCTTTGAAAGGAGTTGGTTTGCCGACTATCAATCAGCTTGTGCGTAGAGGGCGCAAGAAGCAGAAATCCAAGACCAAGGCACCTGCCCTTACCGGGTGTCCTCAGAAGAGGGGCATCTGTACCAGGGTTTATACCTCGACTCCCAAGAAACCCAATTCAGCCCTTCGGAAGGTGGCCAGGGTCCGCCTCCGAAACGGTTTTGAGGTAACGGCATACATACCCGGTATCGATCATAACCTCAACGAGCACTCCGTTGTGTTCATCAGGGGCGGAAGGGTCAAGGACCTTCCCGGGGTGAGGTATCACATCATTCGCGGCGTGGAAGACACTTCGGGAGTAGAGGGTAGAAAACAGGGCCGCTCCAAGTACGGCACACGAAAAGCATAAGATGAAGCGTTCCGCAGGATGTGCTGTTCCTTGCGCAGTCGTGCGGATCTCTGGGAGGACGAATGGCTAGACGTTCAAGGCCAAAGAAGCGGGAAGTCGCACCGGACAGGAAGTACGGCAATCTGCTCATGGCGAAGTTCATCAACAAGCTCATGGAGAAGGGCAAGAAGTCCATTGCGGAGAAGATATTCTACGATGCCATGGACATCGTGACCGAAAAGACCGGGCAGGATCCCGTAACGGTCTTCAACAGGGCGCTGGGCAATGTCCGGCCTCAGCTCAAGGTGAAGTCAAGGCGTGTGGGAGGATCCACCTACCAGGTTCCTATGGAGGTGAAGCCCCACGAGAGGGATTCCCTCGCCATACGGTGGATAATCCAGTTTGCAAACTCCCGCAACGGCAGGGGCATGTCCGATAAACTCGCGGCCGAGATAATGGATGCCGCCAGGGGTGAAAACGCCGGCAGCGTCAAAAAGAGGGAAGATACTCATAAGATGGCGGAAGCCAACAAGGCCTTCGCTCACTACCGCTGGTAGGACCACGCGTTCTTAAGGTTCCTCCAGCGATTGAGTACAACCGGTATCGTAACTGGAGGAATTTGCTTACCATGGGCAGTTACCAGACCGACAATGTTCGGAACATCGGCATCATGGCCCATATTGATGCAGGCAAGACCACGGCCACGGAGCGTATTCTCTTCTATTCCGGAAGGGTTCACCGCATGGGTGACGTGGACCATGGGACCGCGGCCATGGACTGGATGCCCCAGGAGAAGGAAAGGGGCATCACGATACAGTCCGCCGCTACCACCTGCACGTGGAAGAAACACAAGGTCAACATAATAGATACCCCTGGACACGTTGATTTCACCGCCGAGGTCGAGAGGAGCCTCAGGGTCCTGGACGGAGCGGTGGCGATCTTCTGCGCTGTAGGAGGGGTGGAGCCCCAGTCCGAGACGGTATGGCACCAGGCGGACCGGTATGGTGTGCCGAGGATAGCCTTCGTGAACAAGATGGACCGTCAGGGGGCGGACTATCCCAGGGTGCTTTCGATGATGAGGGACATGCTCGGGGCCAAGCCTCTTTCAGTGATGCTTCCTATCGGCAGCGGCAGCACATTCTCCGGGATAATAGACGTGATATCCGGAAAGGCGGTCCATTTCGATGAGACTTCCTTCGGAGCCACCTTCACCCTGGATGACATACCTGATGCTTATGCCGGGCAGTTCGATGAGGCCAGGCACATCCTGTGGGAATCCGTGGCCATGCTGGAGGAGTCCGCGATCGAGGAGTACTTCCAGGGCACACTCACTCCCGAGAGGGTGAGGAAACTGCTGAGGAAAGGCACCATAAACGGCGATTTCGTACCTGTCCTCTGTGGAGCCGCGCTCAAGAACATCGGAGTACAGCAGCTCATGGATGCAATTGTGGACTGGCTCCCCGCTCCGTCGGAACTGCCCCCCATCTGCGGTCATCTCAAGGACGGGACCCCGGTACTGATCGAGAGAAGCATCATGGAGCCTTTTACGGCCCTTGTCTTCAAGGTCCAGTGCGATCCTCACCTGGGAAGGCTTGCCTTCATGAGGGTCTACTCGGGACAGGTCGAGGACGGACAGCATGTTTTCAACAATCGTACCGGCAACCGGGACAGACTGACCAGGCTTGTAAGGATGCACGCAAACAAGAGGACCCACCTTGATTCCGTAATGGCGGGTGACATAGCCGCTGCGGGTCTCAAGGATGTGGCTACCGGCGACACACTCACATTCCAGGACAACCAGCTCGTACTGGAGTCCATTCAGTTTCCCGAACCGGTGATGCAGATGGCCATCGAACCCATGAGCACCTCGGACGAGAAAGCCCTGGAGGATGCCCTCGCGGAGCTTGCGAGCGAGGATCCCAGCTTCCGGGTGGGGATCGATGAGGAATCAGGGCAGACTCTCATCATGGGAATGGGTGAGCTTCACCTCGAGATAATCGCCAGCAGGATACAGAGGGAGAAGGGTGTAGAGGTGAGGACCGGCCGGCCGCAGGTCTCCTATCGGGAGAGCATTTCCGTGAGGTCAGAGGGTGCCGGTGACTTCAGCAGATCCATTCAGGGCAGGGGACATTTCGGTCATGCCCGTCTGAAGGCCGTTCCGGTGACCACGGGCATCGAGTTCGTCAATATGCTGGGCGACAAGGAATTTCCCCATCATTTCGTCGAGGCGGTCCAGAGGGGTGTAATGGGTTCCGTGGGAGCCGGTCCACTGGCAGGCTATCCAGTTGACGGCATCCGTGTGGAACTGCTTGAAGCACAGCTCCACGAGACGGATTCCTCAGACACCGGTTACGCCTACGCTGGAGCCATGGCCTTCAGGGAATGCCTCAGACAGGGGAAACCTGTTCTGAAGGAGCCTGTGATGCGTCTTGACATCATTTGTCCCTCCGACTACGTGGGCGAGGTCATAGGGGATGTCAACGCCAGGAGGGGCAGCGTCCTGAACATGGAACCAAGAGGAGAGGTGCAGTCAATAAAGGCAAGGGTACCCCTTGCGGAACTTTTTGGTTATAGTAGCGCCCTACGTTCTTTAACACAGGGTCGCGCCGGGTTCTCCATGCAGTTCAGCTCGTACGATAGAATTGCGGAGAACATAACACGGGGCATACTGGAACAGATGGGCATACTCGGGCTCGGTTAGGGTCCGGCAAGGATTGAGAATAGGAGAGTGTATTGAAAGCTAACAGGTTGAGGATCAAGCTCAGGGCATACGACCACAGGCTTCTCGACCGCTCTGCCACGGCGATCGTCCGTAGCGTTGTTAAGACGGGGGCCAGCGTATCCGGGCCGATCCCTCTTCCAACCAGGAGATCGATGGTCACTGTGCTGAGAAGTCCTCATGTGAACAAGAAATCCAGGGAACAGTTCGAGATGAAGGTGCACTCGCGTCTCATCGAGATTCTGGATCCCAATGAAGAGACCGCAGCCGCTCTGAGGTCACAGGACGTGCCCTCCGGAGTTGATGTGGAGATGAACGAGATTTAACCTTACTGTTCTTTCTAACTGACCCGGTTATTCCGGGTTAAGAGAAACGACGCTTTACCGGTCAATGGCGGTTGTCCGGTAAGCGGGACAAAGAAACGCTCGTCCCCCCGCCTAAAATGGGGACTTCAGCGATGGGAAGTGATCTATGAGCGGAATAATGGCTCGTAAGATAGGTATGACCCGTGTCTTCAGGGATGACGGTAAATCTGTGCCCGTGACCGTTCTGGAGGCCCAGCCCAACCCTGTCACCCAGATCAAGACAGTGAAGACCGACGGGTACGATGCGCTTCAGATAGGCTACAGGAACCAGAAGAAACAGCGTCTGATCAAACCTGTGCTGGGTCATCTCGAAAAGAGCGGGGCTCCCCCGGTCTCACGGTTCCGTGAAGTTCCGATGCCTTCCAAGGAGGTGTCATTAGGGGACTTTCTCGATGTCTCCATGTTCGTTCCCGGCGAGAAGGTGAACGTAACAGGGCTATCCAAGGGCAAGGGCTTCCAGGGTGTGGTGAAGCGTCACGGTTTCTCCGGCGGCGACACGACCCATGGATGCAAGTCCCACAGGGTCCCCGGCTCCATCGGGCAGTGCGCCACCCCCTCCAGGGTGTGGAAGAACAAGAAGATGCCCGGCAGGGATGGCGGAAAGAAAGTGACCGTATGCAATCTGGAAGTCGTACAGGTCGACACTGAAAAGAACCTCCTGGTACTCAAGGGAGCGGTTCCCGGGTCCAGGAACGGTTACCTTCTGATTAGGAAGCAGAGATCGGGGGGTGAGATCTAGTCATGGCAGATGCAAGGGTATACACCATGGCGGGTGAGGAGGTCGGCAACACCGACCTGCCTGAGGAGATGTTCGGGATGAACGTCTCGACCCACATCCTGTGGGAGGCTGTCAGGGCAGAGAGCCTCAACTCCCGTCAGGGAACGGTTTCCACACTTGGAAGAAGCGAGGTTCAGGCGTCAGGCAGGAAGCCCTGGCGGCAGAAGGGCACTGGAAACGCCAGGTCCGGTTCCCTGTCCTCTCCTATCTGGAGGGGCGGCGGTGTCGCCTTCGGACCGAAACCCAGAAAATGGAACATCAGACTGAACCGGAAGGTTCGCAGAAAGGCTCTGGCCGGTATTCTCAGCGAGAGACTGGCCGAGGGCAACCTCAGGGTGGTCAGGGACCTGAAGTCCACCGGCAGGACCAGGGAAATGGCGGACTTGCTCCACAACCATGAGTGCCAGGACAGGAGGACGCTGCTCCTGGTGCAGGATGGTGATCAAATGCTCAAGAGGGCATCCCGCAACATTCCCAATCTGAAGACTGCGGATGCTTCCAGCGTCTCAATTCACGACCTGGTCAATTCTGAAGTGGTTCTTCTTTCCGAAGAGGCCATAGAACTGCTGAAGGAGAGACTGATATGAAAGACGCAAGGCAGATAGTTATAAGACCGCTGATGACGGAGAAGAGCACGCTTCTCAGGGAGGGAGCGAACAAATACGCCTTCAGGGTAATCCCCACCGCCACCAAGAGACAGATCGCCCAGGCTGTGGAGGAGCTCTTCGACGTCCACGTAAAAGATGTAAGGACAATGAGGATGCAGGGAAAGAAGAAGCGTCTGGGCAGGAATATCGGTCGCAGGCCGTCATGGAAGAAAGCCATAGTCACCCTCGCCGAAGGCGATACGGTCGATTTCTTCGAGGGGGTGTAAGCTGATATGAGCATGAAGCGATGGAAGCCGACCACTCCCGGGACTCGATTCAAGGTCTCGCCCGGGTTCGATGATATCACCAGAGACCACGGTGAGAAATCTCTCATGGCCCCCATGAAGAGCAACGCCGGAAGGAACAATCTGGGCCGCGTGACCTCGAGGCACAGGGGAAGCGGTCACAAGAGGCGCTACAGAAGCATTGACTTCAAGAGGGACAAGTTCGGCGTACCGGGCAGGATCGCCACCATCGAGTACGATCCCAACCGTTCGGCCAGGATAGCCCTGGTGCACTACGTCGACGGAGAGAAGAGGTATATGATAGCCCCGGAGGGGCTTCAGGTTGGGCAGACGGTCGTGTCCGGACCCGGGTCCCCCCCGGAGAACGGCAACCATCTCCCCCTCTCCCGGATCCCCCTCGGGTCAACGATCCATAATGTGGAGCTTAAGCCGGGAAAGGGCGGACAGATTGCCCGCTCCGCCGGCACGTCCATCCAGCTGATGGCCCGCGAGGGCAGTTACGCTACATTGAAGATGCCGTCACGGGAGACCAGGATGGTTCCCGTGAACTGCATGGCCACAATGGGAACTGTGGGTAATCCCGAGCATTTCCTGGTGGTGTTGGGCAAGGCGGGTAACAGCCGCTGGAAGGGACGCAGGCCCAAGGTAAGGGGCGTGGCCATGAACCCCATCGACCATCCCATGGGAGGCGGGGAAGGCAAGTCCAGCGGAGGGCGGCATCCGTGCTCTCCGTGGGGCCAGCTGGCCAAGGGCCTGAGAACCAGGAGAAATAAGCCGTCTGACAAGCTGATAACCAGGCGGAGACCCACAGGAAAAAGGAGGAAGTAGGTTATGGCCCGTTCATTGAAGAAGGGTCCCTATATCCAGGAAAAGCTGGCCGAGAAGGTCAGCGTGATGGAGGCTTCCGGAGAGAAGAAGATCATTCGGACCTGGTCCAGAAGATCCACCATCCCTCCCGAATTCGTGGGGCATACCTTTGCAGTCTACAACGGTCGCAAGTTCGTTCCGGTCTATGTGGTCGAGAACATGGTCGGTCATAAACTGGGCGAGTTCGCCCCAACCAGGACCTTCCGGGGACATCGGGATTCCGACTCCGGAGGAAAGCCGAAAAAGGCTAAGGTATAGGGAGGGAAAGGATGAAGGCGATAGCAAGAGCCAGGTTCGTGAAGGTCCCTCCCCGCAAGGCCAGGTACGTTGCCGACCTTATCCGCGGAAAGACGGTAAACCAGGCCCTGTCGATCCTGATGACCGTCCCCAGGAGCGCCTCGCGAATAATCGAGAAGACACTGGATTCCGCCGTGGCCAATGCGATAGTCAAGGCGGAGGGACAGCGTCTGGATGTTGATGAGCTGGTCGTCCAGAACGTGATAGTCGACGAGGGTCCCACCACCATGAGATGGAAACCCAGGGCACGCGGCCGTGCGACCAAGATCAGACACAGGACAAGTCACATATCGGTGACGGTTGTCAACACTGAAGAGACAACCGAACAGGGACGAGAGGAATAGTATGGGTCAGAAAACCAATCCTGTCGGCCTCCGTCTTGGTATCAGCCGCGGCTGGGATTCCACCTGGTTCGCCAAGGGCAGGAAGTATTCAGAGTATCTGAAGGAGGATGCCGACATTCGCAGATACCTGGGATCCAGGCTGGAGAAGGCTAGGGTATCCAGAATAGAGATCCTGCGGAAGCCCCAGGAAGTGGAAGTTGTGATCTGGACCGCCAGACCCGGCCAGGTGATCGGCAGCAAAGGATCCAACATAGACAGGATAACCAACGAGCTGAAAGTGCTTGTAGGCGGCAAGACTGTCAGGACGAAGGTGCAGGAGATCAGGAAAGACAGATGTGACGCGGTGCTGGTGGCCGACAAGATCGCCCGTCAGATCGAGGGAAGGGTTTCCGTCAGGCGGGCAATGAGAATGGCCATCAGGGACGCGATGACAGACGGTGCGGAAGGCGTGAAGATCTCCTGCGCGGGTCGTCTCGGCGGAGCGGAGATGTCCAGGGTCAACACCTACCACGAAGGAAGGGTACCCCTGCACACCCTGAGGGCCGACATTGATTTTGCAAGGGACGTTGCCCTTACAACCTACGGCACCATCGGTGTCAAAGTATGGGTTTACCATGGAGAGATCCATGAGCCCCCCGTATCCGGCGCCTCGGACGGCAGGTGATCGGCGATGTTGATGCCAAAGAGGACCAAATACAGGAAGCAGCACAGGGGTCGCATGAAGGGCCAGGCCAAGGGGGGCGGCGCCGTCTCCTTCGGTGAGTACGGCCTTCAGGCCCTGGAACCGGGCTGGATCACCAGCGCTCAGATAGAGGCGGCCAGAGTGGCCCTTACCAGGCACGTGAAGAGGGGCGGCAAGGTCTGGATCAGGGTCTTCCCTGACAAGCCTGTTACTTCCACTCCCGCTGAGACAAGAATGGGCAAGGGAAAGGGCGCCGTCGACCACTGGGTAGCTGTTGTCAAACCCGGACGAGTGATGTTCGAGCTGGAAGGCGTGCCCGTCGAGCTGGCCAAATCGGCCATGAGACTGGCGGGACACAAGCTCCCCATCAAGACCAGGTTCATGGTGCGAGACAGAGAGGAGCTTTAGATGAAAACTCACGAGCTTCGATCCATGAGCCGGGAGGAGCTGACGGAGCATGCAAGGGAACTCAGGCAGGAACTATTCAACCTTAGGTTCCGGAGCACCACTCAGCAGCTTGACAATCCCCTGAGGATAAGGACCGCGAGAAAGGATCTGGCCAGGACCCTCACAGTTCTCAGAGAGCTGGATCTGGGACTTGAATCCAGTACCGGGGAAGGAAGACAGAATGGCTGAAGCAAGAGTTGGAAAAAGAAGGGTCCTGACCGGGACCGTAATCTCCAACGCCATGGACAAGACGGTCGTCGTAGAGGTGGCGTCGGTCAAGGCGCACCCGGTCTACAAGAAGCGCTATCACACAACCAAGAAGTACTACGTTCACGATGAAGAGAACCAGTGCAGCATCGGAGACAGGATAACCATCGCCGAGACCAGGCCCCTGTCCAAGACGAAGCGCTGGAGGGTTCTCGATGTTGTGGAACGGGCTCGTTAGGAGGAGTCGCGATGATTCAGAGTGAGACCAGACTGAAGGTTGCGGACAACTCCGGCGCTCGAACCGTCATGTGCATCAAGGTCCTTGGAGGGACCAGGCGCAGGTACGCATCCATAGGTGACGTGATCGTGGTCTCGGTGAAGGACGCTCTTCCTGATGGAGCCGTGAAGGCGAAGGAAGTAAGAAGAGCCGTCATCGTCAGGACCAGGAAAGAACTCAACAGGAAAGACGGTACATCCGTAAGGTTCGGTGACAACGCCGTTGTCATCCTCGACGATTCCTACCAGCCTGTGGCCACGAGGATATTCGGGCCTGTCGGGCGGGAACTCAGGGAGCATTTCATGAAGATAGTGTCCCTGGCTCCGGAGGTGATATGATGCATATCAGAAAAGGAGACAAAGTCCTTGTAATCACCGGAGAGGACCGGGGCAAGCAGGGCAAGGTCCTCAAGGTCTTCGGCAAGGAGAACCGGGCAATAGTCGAGGGACTGAACATGATCAAGAGACATACGAAACCATCCTCCCGCAATCAGCAGGGGGGAATAATAGAGAAGGAGGCGCCGATACACGTCTCCAATCTCAAGGTCGTCTGCCCCGGCTGCGGAGAAGCTGCAGGGATCTCTCATGCAAGGGATGAAGAGGGCAGGATACAGCGCCACTGCAAGGCGTGCAACGAGACCATCTCGACCGGATAGGAGGTGACCAGTGAGGACGCTGCCAAGACTTGAGAAGGTCTACGAAGACGAGCTGCGGAACAGGATGAGGGAGCGGTTCGATTACGACAACATCCATCGTATCCCCCGCATCCTGAAAGTGGTGGTTAACATGGGGCTCGGAAGAGAGGCCATGGAGAACGCCAACAATCTGAAGAATGCCACCGAGCAGCTGGCCACCATAACTGGTCAGATGCCGGTCGTGTCCAAGGCCAAGAAGTCGGTTGCCGGGTTTCGCCTCAGAGAAGGCACCCCCATTGGGACCTTCGTCACACTGAGGGGTGACCGCATGTGGGAGTTCCTGGACAGGCTCATTACCTTCTCCATACCCCAGGTCAGGGACTTCAGGGGATTGTCACCCAGGGGCTTCGACGGACGCGGCAACTACAACTTCGGAGTAGAGGAACAGGCGATATTCCCCGAGATCAACGTAGACAGCATCGACAAGTTCAGGGGAATGAACATTACAATAGTGACCAGTGCCGATACGGATGAGGAAGCCCTGGAGCTTCTCAAGCTCCTGGGCATGCCCTTCCGTAAGAGCACGGGATAACAGGGGGTGGTGATAAATTGGCTAGAAAAGCTCTGGTAGAGAAACAGAAGAGGACCCCCGCGTTCAAGGTCAGGAAGTACAACAGGTGCTCCCTCTGCGGACGGCCCAGGGGTTACCTGAGAAAATACGGCATCTGCCGGATATGTTTCCGGGATATGGTCAACAGGGGCCTTGTTCCCGGTGTGCGCAAGGCCAGCTGGTAGGGAGGCGAAACAATGTCGATGACAGATCCTATAGCTGATATGCTTACCCGGATCAGGAATGCTTCCCGGGCTGAACACAAGATCGTTGATATTCCCGCTTCGAAGCTGAAGACCTCGATAGCCAGAACCCTCTACAACAGAGGTTTCATCAGGGGATTCCGGCTCATCGAGGACGACAAGCAGGGAATACTCAGGGTCTATCTGGCTTACAGGAATGAACAGCCCCTCATAGTAGGGCTTAAAAGAGTATCCAAACCCGGATGCAGGGTGTACACGAACGCCGACAACATCCCCAGGGTCATGGGCGGAAAGGGAATAGCCGTTCTCACGACCCCGCGGGGTGTTCTGACCGACGCTGAGGCGCGGAAACAGCATGTTGGCGGCGAAGTGCTGCTGCATGTCTGGTAAGGAAAGGTAAGAGGATGTCACGAATAGGAAGACTGCCTATTCCCATACCGGAGAAGGTCACCGTCAAGGCGGAGAAGGACCTGATCAAGATCAAGGGACCAAGGGGTGAGGTGGAACTGACAGTACCCCGGGGTATCAAAGTGGAGATAGGCGAACAGATCCTTGTGAGCAGGGAATCGAACACCAGGGAGCTGACAAGGCTTCATGGAACCACCCGTGCTCACCTGGCCAATCGCGTTCAGGGGGTATCCGATGGCCACAGCAAGACGTTGGAGGTCCAGGGAAAGGGATACCAGGCGGAAGTGAAGGGCAAGATACTTGAAATGCAGCTGGGATTCTCGCACAAGGTGCTCTTCGAGATCCCCAACGGCCTGGAAATAGATATAAAGCCAGGCCAGAACGCATTCACACTGACCGTAGCCGGCATTGACAAACAGCTGGTGGGCGCATTCAGCGCGGAACTCTACGGCATAAAACCCGTGGAGCCCTACAACCTCATCGGATTCAGGTATTCCGACCAGTATGTCAAGCGCAAGGCAGTAAAGACCATAACCTAATGTCAGGAGGAGACTGAGAAATGGCGAGATTGACCAGAAAGCAGCGCCTCCGACGTCGGCATTTTCATATCCGGAAAAGGCTGTATGGAACGGACGAGAAACCAAGGCTGCTAGTCAGGAAATCACTGAAGCATATGGAAGCCAGTCTTATTAACGATCTTACCGGGGAAACCCTGCTCACCCTCACTACCAAAGCAGGCAGTTTCGCAGCGGTCAAGAAGGAGACAAAGACCGAGCAGGCTTCAAGGCTTGGCAAGCTTCTTGCCGACAAGGCCAGGGAAAAGGGCATCGAGCATGCGGTATTCGACCGCGGCGGTCATCCCTACCACGGACGGGTCAGGGCTCTGGCCGAGAATGCCCGTGAAGCCGGGCTCAGGTTGTAGAAGGGACAGGCTGGACATTGGATAACAGGAATAAGGACAGCAGGGACAGCAGGGACAGCCGGGACAGCCGGGACAACAAGGACAGTCCCAACAGGAACAAGAGGGAATCCAAGCTTGAGGAAGCGGGCCTCATCGACAGGCTCATAGCCATCAACAGGGTGGCGAAAGTGACCAAGGGCGGCAGGAATTTCGGCTTCAACGCGATAGTAGCCGTGGGCGACGCCAAGGGCAAGGTCGGAGTAGGACTGGGCAAGGCCACCGAGCTTCCCGAGGCTATCAGGAAAGCCCAGGATGACGCGAGGAAGAGCATGATCAGCATCCCTCTCATCGACGAAAGGACCATTCCCCACAAGATCCTGGGGAGGCACGGTGCGGGTAAAGTGATGCTCCGTCCCGCCAGCCCGGGTACGGGGGTCATAGCTGGAGCAACAGTCAGGGCCGTGATGGAGTGCGCCGGCATCAAGGACGTGCTGACGAAATCCCAGGGCTCAAATAACCCCCACAATGTGGTCAAAGCCACAATGAAAGGCCTGAAGGACCTTGTCCTGATAGACAGGGTCGGCGGCCTCAGGCAGGCTGCAGTGGCCAGGAGGGGTAATGATGGCTGACAGGAAACTGAGAATTACACAGGTAAAGAGCGCAATCGGCCGGCAGGAAGTTCAGAAGCTCACCCTTGAAGCCCTTGGTATCAAGAGGCTTAATCAGACGGTGGTTCACCGTGACAGGCCGGAGATACGCGGCATGATTAACAGGGTTGCTCATCTGCTGGAGGTCGAGGAGGTTGACAAATGAGACGCTTGCAGCACCTGAGACCCGCCAGAGGAGCCACTTCGGATTCCTCCAGGAGAGGTCGCGGCAGAGGCTCCGGTAAAGGCGGTACAAGCGGCAAGGGACACAAGGGCCAGAGGGCCAGGGCCAGCATCCAGCCATGGTTCGAGGGCGGCCAGATGCCGATACAGAGGCGTATGAGCCACAAGGGTTTCAATAACACCCGCTTCGCAACCACGTACCAGATAGTGAACCTTGAAAAACTGGACAGGTTCGAAGCCGATACCGTTGTCACCGTTGACGTGATGAAGGATTCGGGTCTCATATCCTCCAGGTTCAAGCCGGTCAAGGTCCTTGGCAAAGGAGAGATAAAGAAGTCGCTCACCGTGTGCGCACACTCCTTCAGCTCCAGCGCGGCTGCCCAGATAGAAGCCGCCGGGGGCACCGTGGAGGTGCTTGACTGATGCGTGGTTTCGAGAACATCCTGAAGATACCCGAGCTGAGAAAGAAGATATTCTACACCTTCCTTCTTCTGGCCGTCTACAGGATAGGGGGCCACATTCCGGTTCCCGGAATCGACGGAGACGCTCTCAGCCGGGCGTTCAGCCAGGGCGGCGGGCTCATGGGAATGTACGACCTGTTCGTGGGAGGAGCCCTGAGGAGGGCTTCCGTGTTCGCCCTGGGTATAATGCCATACATCTCCGCGTCCATCATCATCCAGCTGCTCACCTCGGTCTTCCCCTACTTCGAGAGGCTGAAGAAGGAGGGTGAGGCAGGCAGGCAGAAGATGACGGAGATAACCAGGTACGGGACGGTGGTGCTGGCCCTGATACAGGGTCTGGGAATATCCCAGTACCTAATTGGCCTCAACAGCCAGGGTATGATGATAGTGCCCCATCCTGGGATCGGGTTCACCATCCAGACCGTGGTCACGCTCATCACGGGCACCATCTTC
>CAZXEF010000066.1:0-13361 GCA_964639605.1 uncultured bacterium
CCAGTACCTGTCGGCTTCACCCGGGGTGGTGTGGCCCCTCTCCGCCGCTACCGCCGCCGCCACGTCGTGAATGTCGCCCCGTCCGGTCTCCACGAGGCCAAGGGAGGGTACCGGGGGACCGTAGCCGGAGGATTCGGAGCTGTGCCCCAGGACCAGGTTGGTCCCCGAGGTCCTGGGGAAGGGATAGAACCCGCCTCCCAGGCTGTTGTGCCGAATGGACAGGAACAGCAGGGGAAGCAGCATAATAAGGAATGACACCATGAGCACCTTCCACTGCCGCTCCTTCAGCCATTTTCGGGCCGGTACTGCCAGAAGCGCAATGAACGGGGGACGGAGGCCGGCCATCAGACCCGCTATAAGACCGTACAGTGGAGGTTTCAGTTTTCCAGTGGCTTCAGCTGTCTGCAGCAGAGTAAATGCCGTGACCAGGGCGGTGAGGACCGCTACCGGGAGGATCGTCAGCTCGAAGAAGGCGGCAGGGGCATACAGGCTCCAGCAGATCGAAGCCGCAAGCGAGGTCCCGGGTCCCGCACCGGCCTTCCTTGCTATCCGGAAGAGCATCCAGGCGGTCAGTACGCCCAGCAGGGATTGGAAGATGAAGAGTCCGGCCCTGCCGGTCCCGGTTGCGTAGAAGGGCAGTATCAGGTACCTGTAGAGCGGACTGGCGTATACGAAAGGGCCGGAAACCTGTGTTCCCTGGAGGATGGCCTCCGCGGCCGCCTCGAACTTCCTGCAGGCCAGGACCGGCCAGTAGTAGAGGTCCGTCCGGTTTCCCAGAAGGTAACCCGAGAAGTGGACCAGCCTCGTGAGAAGGGCGAAGGAGGCGGCGATGAGGCCGTAACCGCCTGCCTCGGCCGGGTCCGGGTTCCTCAGGCCCATGGACTCATGACCGGGATCAGTCCATTACCGTAATGTTGGAGGTATCTTCGGGATCAGCCATCACCGTGACCTGTGCCCCGGGCGAATACATCTCCTTCTCACTATCCGGGATGGTCATCTTCGCACGGGCGGTAAAGGAAGTACTGCCGGGCAGTTCCACCTTCAGTTCCAGCAGGTACTGCGGGACATCGTTTATCTTCCATCCGGTGGGCTGCATGCTCTGTACTGTTCCGGTTCCCTCCACGCCCCGGGTGACAAGCCGCGAAACCCTCCTTCCCGCCCTGATCTGACGTGCGCCTATGGCCAGGAAGATGCAGCCTATGACGAAGAGCATGATCTTCACACCCAGCGGCGTGTCGGCGCCTGTTGAGCCAAGGATCGGGCCCAGGAACAATCCAAGGGCTATCATGAAGACTCCGGTGATGGCGAAGCTCTGGCCGAAGCATCCGGGGTTCTGCATGCTGGAGGCTGCGTTCCCCCTGCTCTCGTGGTACTTTGCCTCGGCCTCCGGAAGGCTCTCGGGGCAGACCTGGAGGTCGGAATCCGAATATATGGACACGATGCTACGAAGGGCTTTCCTGCCAAGGCTGCCGTTGACCTCCATGAAGAGGTACAGCTGCCGGGCCGCCTCCTCCGTTCTGCCTGACCTCTCAAGGGCGTTTGCCCTCTGGACAATGGCCTTTCCGTCAAGCGAAGCCGTTATCGGGACCTTATCGATATCCTGTCCCAGAAGCTCAAGAACACCTTCCCAGTCCTCTTCCACCGTGAGTATGTCCGCCATGGATATCCTGTAGCTGCTGTCGGTCTCCAGGTCCTCGGAACGGGGGTTGCAGGGAGCCAGCCATTTCCTGGCGGCTTCGGTGTCCCCCTCCAGGGCCGCGTTCCTGGCAAGGAACCCTCGCATTATCTGGCGGTGGCGTGGAAGGGTGAGGACCTCCAGGGCGCTTTCGTAGAGGGCCCTCTCCCTGAGGTCGTCCTCCTTCCCCGAATAGTGGTTGGATAGGATGATGGTCAGATAGTAGAGGAGTTCCGCATCGGAGTAATCACTGCCTGTGGAGAGCTCCCTGCAGGTGGAACTCCAGAGGGACAGGGCCTCCTTCACCTTCCAGGGGGCGAGTTCCCCGCCGGAGATCAGGGGTTTCAGCTCCTGGGGCATCTCCGGCTGTCTGCCGTCCTGGCGCCGGAGCATCTCCATCCTGGTGTCCTCGTCCATCTCCACTGCTGCCGCCAGAGGCTCCACAGGCTCTTCCTTCCGCGGCAGGAACAGGTTCGACGTTCCGCAATACTCGCATCTGACCGTACCCCCTGCGAACCCCGTCTCCAGAGGTGCGCCGCAGTTGCCGCACATCAGTACCCTTCTGTCGAAATCGAACTTCTCTTCCATGTAACCTCCCCCGGCCGGTCGGGCCTGTTCGGGGTGATGCAGGTGCGTACAGGACCTATCTTCCCCCGCCTGAAATACCGATCAGAAAAAGCACTGTCATAACAGCGGCGATGATCAACGCGGTCCTGGCCTTCGACGGGGACGAGTCGCGGTAGAGGAAATAGATTATCCATCCAAGGGGGAAGAACAGGAAGACGAGGCAACCCATTCCTACGGAGAGCCTGTCGGGGGCCTCCTGATGGTGGTAGTGGTGGACCTCCTTCACTGCGGGTTCGACCGAAGTGCCTTTCCAGCTCTTGTCGAATTCACTTGCATGGTAGGTCGACCTGCAGTATTCACACGTAAGGGTCTCCCCCTGGAAGGTGCCTATCTGGGCTCCGCAGTTGGGGCATTTCATGCAGCTCTCCTTTCGGATCCCCGTAATCTATCCAGCCTGGTCTTTGCTGTCCAACCTTCACGAAGGGACTGTGACGGGACGGCCGGAGGTAGTATTTATCCCCTATGCTATCGAAGATCCGACTGCTGTACCGGTTGAAGTCAGCCAGCCTCAGGGGGGCCGTAGCCTCCGAGTGGAGCAGCAACAGGCTGAAGCTGGTGGCCGGCCTCGTCACCATGGCGGTGCTGGTCCCGGGAGTCTTCCTGCTGTTCCGCTTCCTCTTCGGATACATATACGGTCTCGAGGAGACATTTGCGGGATTCGGCATAGCTCTGGCCAGAAGACTCATGTCCATGACCTTCATGACCCTGGGGGTCTTCATCGGGATATCGTCCTTCATCAGCGGTGTCTCTGTGGTCTTCAGGTCCTGGGAGACCTCCTTCCTTCTGACTATGCCCGTAATGGACAGGTTCACGGCCTTCTTCAGGGGGATCGAAAGCTGGTTCAACGCCGGCTGGGCCATTCTCCTCCTCGGCGTCCCCATAGTCCTCGCCTTCTGCGTTTCCCTGGAAGCCAGCCCTCTGGCCACAGTGATAGCGGTCATGACCTTTCCTTTGCTGATGCTCACCTGGCTGTCCTCCGGCACCATCATCCTCGGGGCTTCCATCAGGCTGAGCAGGAGCAGCGGCAGGATCTGGAGGACGGCGGGTCTGCTCGGCCTCCTTGTGGGGGCCGGTCTTATCCTCATCCTTCGGAACTCCGACCCCTCCGGCATGGTGGCCGAGGAAGACACCGCCCTGGACGCCCTTCAGAGCTTCGTCGCCGACCTCCCCGTGGCGGGAGGGAGGTTCTGGCCTCACAGCCTTTTCGCGAACACGATCATATCCATCGACGGCGGCGACTGGTCATCGGGGCTCCTGAACACCGGCATACTGACGGCGGAGGCCCTCGCTGCCTCGGGGATAGCGTGTCTCATGATCTGCCCCGGGTTCAGGAGGATGTACTCGGCGGTGGGATCGGCCTCTTCGAGGAAGAGGGGGAGCAGCGTCTTCCTCAGGTCCGGAGGGCGCTTCAGGACCATGCTAAGCAAGGACGTCCTGCTCTTCTTCCGTGACCCGGTCCAGTGGAGCCAGCTTCTGCTGCTCACTGGATTGTTCCTTGTGTATGCCATGAACATCAACCGTTTCCCCACGAATATCGGCCAGGAGTTCTGGCGAGCCATCCTTGTATATCTCAATTTTTCCTTCTCCTGTTTCGTCACAGCGACACTGCTGGTCAGGTTCACCTTCCCTTCCATCAGTCTCGAAGGTCCCGGGCTCAGCTACATCCTGCAGCTTCCCCGGGGAAGGGCGCTGCTTCTGAAGAGCAAGTGGGTCGAATCCTTCATGTTCATCACTCCCTTCATCGTGGGCCTGGGGATCTGGTCCACGCTGAAGATCGGTGCCGGATGGACCCTGGTGGCGATTTCCGCCGTATCCCTGACCCTCATGTGTACCGCCCTCGTCAGCATCAATGTCGGTCTCGGCGCCGTCTTCCCGAGGTTCGAGAAGGGGAGTGCCGCGAACATAGCCAGCAGCCAGGGCGGGATAATCTCGGCATTCGCTTCCATGGCATACGTACTGGTATCCATCACGATCCTCGGGCTCACGCTCAGGAACTCATTCGCCGCCCGTTTCCCTTCGGAAGCGCTTCTAAGGACGATGAGGATATCCCTGGGGACCCTGACGGTCCTCACCGCCGCCTCCGCGCTTATATTCACGAGATCGGGTTACAGGAGCCTGGTCAGGAGGGATTTCTGATTTGACTTATATCGGGGTCGATTACGGAAGGGGAAGGACCGGTTTCGCCGCTTCTCGGTCCGGTGTGGTGCTTCCTCTCGACCCTCTGCTCAACACCACCTGGGAAGGCATCCTTAAAAGGCTCAGGGATATCCAGGAGATGAGCGGGGATGGTACAGTGGTGCTGGGACTTCCGCTGTCCGCCTCAGGCAGGTCCACCGACCTGTCCCGTGAGGTCGAGGAGCTGGCCCGTTTTCTCCAGGGGAAGGGATTCGCCGTAGAACTCGTCAGCGAGACCGGGTCGTCGATCGAGGCCGGCGAGACAATGGGAAGGACCGGAGGAAGGAATGGAAGGGATGATTCCCTGGCTGCAATGATCATTCTGAAAAGGTACCTCGGGTTGCCATGAAGAGAAAACTCGTAATCGTCATATTGGTGACGGTGATGCTTGCCGCCGCTTTCGCTCTGGCCTTGAGCTGGTGCGGAGGAACCCCGGGCAGAGGTGTCCGGTGTGTCTTCAGGGTGGAGAGAGGATGGGGCGCGGACATGATCTCCCGAGCACTGTGCGATTCGGGCCTGGTAAGGTGCAGGTATTACCTTCTCTGGCGGTATTCCAGGCTGGAGGGTAAGCCTCCCCTTCAGGCGGGAACGTATCTGCTTGACGATTCCATGCGGTCTGACTCCATACTGGGGATCCTGACCAGGGGCGATGTCATCCCTGTGGCCACCAGCTGGGTCACACTGGCCCCCGGGCTGACCCTTGACCAGTCAATGGAAATCATTTCCACCTCGACATCCATTCCCCGTCCGGTTCTGGACAGCCTTGCCGCCGACACTGTCTTTCTCTCTTCTCTGGGAGTTCCGGCACTGGAGGGCTACCTCTTCCCCGAGACCTACGAGTTTGCGGACTCCCTGAAGGCGGAGGAGATCCTGGCCCGCATAGTCCGGACAGGCATGGAGAGGTGGACGGATGACATGGAAGCGAGCCCTGAGAACACCGGATTGTCAGTCTGCGAGACCATCATCCTGGCTTCCATAGTGGAGAGGGAGGCCAGGGTTGATTCCGAGAGGGCCCTTGTGGCCGGCGTCTTCCTGAACAGGCTCCGCCTGGGGATGAAACTCGAGAGCTGCGCCACCGTGCAGTACGCCCTTGGAGAGGTCAAAGAGGTCCTCCTGTACAGCGATCTTCGAATAGATGATCCCTACAACACCTACATCCACCAGGGACTTCCCCCCGGACCGATCTGCTCTCCCGGCTGTCCCTCCATAGATGCCGCCGTGCATCCTGACACCACCGAGGGATACCTCTACTTCGTCAGCAGGGAGGACGGGACCGGATTGCACCTCTTCGCCAGGACCCATTCGGGCCACCTGGCCAACATAAGGTCCATACCCGGAAGGTGACCTTATCGACATCATTCATTAGTGTTATACTTATGGTTCGCAGGTTTACTGAGAAGCATGTCTGAAGAAAGGAAGCGCTATGAGCGAGGGAAGAGAACTGGGATTCCTGGAGAAGGCGATTCGCCTCATCCCGGGGTACAAGGGTTACAAGAGCAAGGAGGAGAGGCGCGACAACGACCACCTCTTCAGGATGACCCTTGTGAGCAGGCTCGACAGCCTGAGAACCGATATCAGCGAGATACCCGCCGATCTCAGGGGTCCGGCTGCGCTGAAATCGGTCACCGATTTCGACAGGATACTGAAGAGGCTGGAGAGGGTAACCGATGAGATCAGATTCGCCTCCAGGGGATACAGGGGCTGGTTCGACATGCACAAGGTGCGTGAGGACGAGCTGGACAAGCTTTACGCCTTCGACATAAGCCTCGTTGAGGACATCGAGGAGCTGGAGGAATCACTGGGAGCGCTGCAGGCTGCTGCAGCGGCGGGTTCGGACCTCCGGCAGCAAATAGACAATATGGTTGACATCCTTGTTGAGTTCAGCAAGAAGATGTCCGAGCGCAGCGAACTGATGATCGACCTGGAGAATAACCAGCCGGTTGATTAGTCCAATGAGAGGTTGACGGACCATGTTCAAAAAAATGGAGATAGTCGAGTGGATGGACGATGGCGGTAAGGAGATCGTCCACAGGATACCGGAGGGGGGCTCCGGCGAGTTCCGCCTGGGGACCCAGGTCGTTGTAAGAGAGAGCCAGGATGCCGTCTTCTTCAGGGATGGCAAGGCGATGGACATTCTCGGTCCCGGCAGGCACACCATCACCACGGAGAACATACCCATACTGGCCGGACTGGTGAGTACCCTGTTCTCCGGGAAGGACTCCCCGTTCAGGGCCACGGTGTTCTACGTCAACAAGAAGACCTTCACTGACATGAAATGGGGCACGAAGGAACCCATAATTTTCAGGGACAAGGAACTTTCCATGGTGCGTCTACGGGCCTTCGGAAGCTTCTCGATGAAGGTGGAGCAGAGCCAGCTTTTCATCAACAAGTTGGTGGGCACGGAAGGAAGGTTCACGACCGATGAGATAGAGGGATTCCTCAAGGGCATGATAATCTCCAGGTTGGCTGATCTTCTTGGAGAGACCCTGGAGACCATATTCGACCTGGCCCAGTACTACGACGAGATCGGGACCCTGGCGAAATCAAGGCTGGGAGATGATTTCGGCAAGTACGGCATTCAGCTCGTGGACTTCTACGTACAGGCCATCACTCCTCCCGAGGAGGTCCAGGCCAGAATAGACGAGAGAAGCGCCATGGGAGCACTGGGCGACATGAACCAGTACCTTCGCTTCAAGACAGCGACCGCCATGGGTGATGCAGCCGCCAACGAAGGCGGCGGTGGAGCCGCCGGTGCCGGAGTCGGCATGGGAGCGGGGCTCGGGATGGGTATGACCATGGCCAACATGATGGGCCAGACCATGGCTGGGGGGGGCCAGGGCGGAGGAGCCCCTATGATCACCTGCCCGTTCTGCGGCAAGAGCGTCCCCCAGGGCAAGTTCTGCCCTGAATGCGGCAAAGTGCTCGGGATCCAGTGCCCGGCATGCGGTGCCGCCGCGGAACCCGGCGCGAAGTTCTGCCCTGAGTGCGGAGCAAAGCTCGACGGCGGAAAGAAGTGCGGAAAATGCGGTGCGGATGTTCCGTCGAACTCGAAATTCTGCCCGGAATGCGGAGAGAAACAGGAATAGATGCCGGGAACGGTACACGGGCTGCTGGAGAAATGGGCTGAACAGACACCTGACGCCACGGCACTGTGCGATGACCGCGTCGAGATAACCTATGCCGACTGGTTCCGGATATCACTGCACATCTCATCCAGGATCCATGAGGCCGGAGGCGGACGAGGTCATGTGATAGGAGTGGTCTCGGGGAAATCGGTGCTGCTCCCCTGCATGTTCACCGCCGTCTCCATGGTGGGAGCCAGGTTCGTCTCCCTGAATCCCGACTGGCCCGTCCAGGAGAGGCAGAGCGTGTTCGGTAGATGGTCAGACCGTCTGGTGCTGTCATCATGTGAGGACTACGAGACCTCGCAGGATGAAGATACGCTCTTCATCGGCGAAGATGCGCTGGCGGGAGAGGAAGTTCCCACCGCCCTTCCGGAGATAGGAAGCGACGAGGAGTTCTACCTCAACGTGACCTCAGCCTCCACGGGCCAGGCGAAGATAGCCCCCACCACCCACGGTCAGCTCCTTGCCAATACAGCCGGGGTCATCCGGACCATGAACCTGACGGCGGGAGACGTCCATACTTCGCTCTTCGGCGTATACGGCCATCCCCATGAGCTCTTCATGAGAGGCCTGTACCTCGGCGGAAGGACCGTGCTCACAGGGCACAGGTATCCCAGGGACCTCCTTAGGGTCGTGGCGGACAAGGGGGTCACCACAATAATGGCGCTCCCTACGCAGCTCATGACCCTTTCTCATCTCTGGAGCAGGAGCGATTCCGACCTCTCCAGGGTCCGTCTGGCGGAAGCCGGCGGCATGCATGTTTCCGAGGAACTGATGGAGAGTTTCGTTGCCAGTACCGGTGTGGAGATGGTTCCTGTATGGGGCAGCACCGAGACCGCGGGAGTCGGTCTCGTCGGCGAGAGCGGGACCCAGGGTTTCAGCCGGGTGGTGGAAGGCTACACGATTGAGCTGCGCGACCTTTCCGGAGAGCCGATCAGCGGGGACGGGGGCGGAGAGCTGTGGATCTCGGGGAAGGGCGTGGTCAACAGGTATCTGGGGGATCGTCCCCAGACGGAGGAGGCTTTCCTGAACGGCTGGTATCGAACAGGCGACATCTTCCGACGGGAAGACGGCCGCTTGATATTCCTGGGGCGCAGGGGAGGCCTCATCAAGGTCGCGGGGTTGAAGGTCTATCCTCTGGAGGTGGAACTCGCCATACTCAAGCACCCTTCCGTGGTGGATGCCTGCGTCGTAGGGAGGGACCACCCGACAAGGGGTGAGATACCTTCCGCCTACATTGTCCTGCGTCCGGGAAAGGAACTCAACGTGGCCGAGATGAGGAATTTTCTCAGGCAGCACATAGATGAACACAAGATACCAAAACTCGTCAATTTCGTTCATGGGCTTCCCAGGACTGCCAACGGCAAGATAGACAGAAAAGCTGTGGGCACCAGGGATATAGCCCCCGATTTCCGGAGCGAACTGCTTAGATTGGACGTGGAGCTGGTTAGACTCCTGAACCAGAGGGCCGAGCTCATGGGAATGATCGGCGGCGGGGGCTTCGACCCCACTTGGGTGGACGAACAGGTGGACAACGCCATGGGGCACAATGCGGGTCCCATACCTGACAGCTCCGTCATGGACATCATCCGGTTCATAATCAGCGAACTGGGGAAGAGGTGACCATGGAAGTCCGTTCGGTGCAGGTCGGCAACGTCATCATAGGAGGGGGCAGGGGTGTCCTCATCGCCGGACCCTGCTCCGTGGAGAACCTCGAGATGCTGAGGACCATTGCGATGGCGGCGGTGAAGTCCGGAGTCTCCATACTGAGGGGCGGTTCGTTCAAGCCCAGGACCTCTCCCTATTCGTTCCAGGGACTGGGAGTGGAAGGGCTTCAGCTCCTCGACAAGGTCAGACGGGAGTTCAGCATACCCGTTGTCAGCGAGGTCATGGCCGTGGACCAGATCGACCCCTCGCTGGACTACGTGGACATGATCCAGGTGGGAGCCAGGAACATGCACAATTTTCCGCTTCTCTCGGCGCTGGGAAGGGTCGACAAGCCCGTGCTCCTGAAGAGAGGTTTCATGGCCACTATCGAGGAATGGCTCATGGCTGCCGAGTACTTGGTCAAGGAGGGAAATGACAGGGTGGTGCTCTGCGAGAGGGGGATAAGGACTTTCGAGCCCTGGACCAGGAACACGCTGGACATTTCCGCTGTCCCCCTGGCCAGGATGCTGGGGGGGTATCCCGTCATCGTTGACCCGTGTCATGCCTCCGGAAGAAGGGACCTTCTGGAGCCCCTGGCCCTTGCAGGCCTGGCCGCCGGTGCAGACGGTATAATGCTTGAAGTACACCCCGATCCGGACAAGGCTCTTTCCGACGGAGGGCAGTCGCTGTCCATCCCGGAGCTGACCGAGCTGGCCGGAAAGCTGCTCAGAAGAATGACGCAAGGTTACAACGAGAATTGAACAGGGGAGATGAAATGCACATAGGAGTACTGACAGGCGGGGGGGACGCTCCAGGACTCAACGCCGTCATCAGGGGTATAACCGTAAGGGGCAGGAAGAACGACCACCGGATAACGGGTTTTCTGAGAGGATGGAAGGGGGCCATCGAGAACCAGTCCATCGATCTTGATCTGGAAAGGGTAAGGGACATCCACATGGAGGGGGGGACTATACTGCTGTCCTCCAGGACCAACCCATTCAAGATAGAGAACGGCCTTGACAACATAAAGAAGACATACAGCGACATGAAGCTGGACTGCCTGATAGCCATGGGCGGCGAGGATACACTGGGGGTGGCCAGCAGGCTCAATTCAGAGGGCATTTCTGTCATCGGGGTTCCCAAGACGATTGACAACGACCTTTCCGCCACGGATTTCACCTTCGGTTTCGATACCGCCATCAACTTCGTCATGAAGGCCCTGGACATGCTTCATACAACGGCCCGAAGCCATGAGCGGGTCATAGTGGTCGAGATCATGGGCAGGCATGCGGGCTGGATAGCCCTTCACGGGGGCATGGCGGGGGGAGCCCACATCATCCTGATCCCCGAAGAGGAGTTCGATACCGACAAGGTCTGCGAGATACTGAAGGAGCGGTACGCCCGTGGAGACAGGTACGCCATCGTCGCCGTTGCCGAGGGGGCCATGGACTCGAAACTGCAGCGGCATGTCATGCATTCCGCGGAGCAGGACGCCTTCGGCCATGTGCAGCTGGGGACCGGCATCGGGATAGGGGAGGTGCTCAAGAACGAGATCGCCGACAGGACGGACCTCGAGACCAGACACGTCGTGCTCGGCCATGTCCAGCGTGGAGGGAGCCCCACCGCCTTTGACCGGGTGCTGGGGACGAGGCTCGGGGTCAAAGCCGTGGAGATGGCCGAAGAGGGACTGTTCGGGAAGATGGCAGCTCTTCGGGGCATTGATATCGTGGCAGTCGACCTGAATGAAGCTGTGGGTAAATTGAAGACCGTGCCCGAAGATCATTATGATACTGCTAAGCTGTTCTTCGGATGATGATGGTGCTCTGTTGGAATGACGGTACTTAGTCGAGATCAATGCGCAAAGCTGTTATGGAGGCGGATAAATGGGAACAAAGGTTGCAATCAACGGATTCGGCAGGATCGGAAGGCTTGTTTACAGGCAGACCCTGAAGGACACGGATATAGATATCGTTGCTGTGAACGATCTCACAGATCCCGGGACCCTGGCACATCTTCTCAAGTACGATTCGGTACACGGCAGGTTCCCGGGCGAGGTCAGAGTCTCTGGCGATCGGATAGAAGCCGGGGGTGACAGCTTCATTGTCCTCTCCCAGCCCGATCCCTCAAAATTGCCCTGGAAGGATCTGGGCGTTCAGGTGGTCATCGAATCCACCGGTCTGTTCCGGTCCAGGGAGAAGGCTGCCATGCACCTTTCGGCGGGTGCCAGAAAAGTACTCCTCAGCGCCCCGGGCAAGGGCAAGCCCGGTGCCGACCTTACAGTGGTATACGGTGTGAACCACAGGCTCTACGATCCCAAAAGCCACCACGTGATATCCACCGCCAGCTGCACCACCAACTGTCTGGCCCCGGTGGCCAAGGTCCTTCATGACACCTTCGGCATCGAGAACGGTATCATGACCACCATACACGCCTATACCAACGACCAGAGGATACTTGATCTCCCCCACAAGGACCTCAGGCGCGCAAGGGCGGCGGCTGTGAACATAATCCCCACCACTACGGGAGCCGCCGCCGCCGTTGGCCTGGTCATACCTGACCTGAACGGGAAGCTGGACGGCATGGCCGTCAGGGTACCTGTCACGGACGGTTCACTGGTCGACCTGGTGTGCAACCTGAGTAGCGACGCCACCGTTGAAGCCGTGAACGGCGCCATGAGGGATGCCGCCTCGGGTGAGCTCATTGGAGTCCTTCAGTACTCGGAGGAGCCCCTGGTCTCAAGTGACGTCATCGGCAATCCGTTCAGCTCGATCTTCGACTCACTTGTCACCAGGACTATGGGCCCGAGGATGGTCAAGGTGCTTTCCTGGTACGACAACGAGTACGGCTACTCCTCCAGGATGGTGGACTTCACCCGGTACATGATCGAGGTGGGACTGTGAAGTACCCGTCACTCAGGGACACCGAGCTTGCCGGCAGGAGGGTGTTCCTCAGGGCCGACCTGAACGTGCCCCTCAAGAACGGCAGGGTGGCCGACGATACCAGGATCAGGGGCGTCATTCCCACCATCAGGCTGCTGCTGGACAGTGGAGCCTCGGTGGTGGTGGCAAGCCACCTGGGCAGGCCGGGAGGAGCAAGGAATCCCGAACTCTCCATGGCGCCCGTGGCGGACAGGCTGGAGGAGCTCCTTGACATGAAGGTCACCTTCGCCCCGGATTGCATAGGCGCCAGGGTGAATACACTCAGGGCCTCCATGAAGCCGGGCGACGTACTCGTCCTGGAGAATCTCAGGTTCCACCCCGAGGAGAAGGAGGGTGACGAGCAGTTCGCCAGGCAGCTTGCGGGCAACGCCGACGTCTACGTTAACGACGCCTTCGGGACCAGCCACAGAGCCCACGCCTCCATGGTCGGAGTGCCCGGTATGCTCGGGGGAGGTTACGCCGGACTTCTTGTGCAGAGGGAGCTGGAGGTCTTCGATGAGATGCTTTCAAACCCGACAAGACCCTTCACCCTTGTTCTCGGAGGTGCCAAGGTATCGGACAAGATCCCCGTTATCGACAACCTCCTGCCCCGCCTCGATCATCTGCTCATTGGCGGAGGAATGGCCTTCACCTTCATGAAAGAGATGGGTATGGAGGTGGGCAGCAGTCTCCTGGAGCTGGACAGGCTGGGCGCCGCGAGGAAGATAATGGACGACGCCGGGGAGATGGGTGTCGAGGTACTGCTCCCATCGGACATCGTCGTTGCACCATCCACGGACAGGTGTGATCAGGCCAGGACCGTTCCCTCAGACTCCATGCCCCACCAGGAAATGGGCCTGGACATAGGCCCCGGAACGGTGGCCGAGTTCGGTGAGGTCATCTCTGGAAGCTCCACAGTGGTATGGAACGGCCCCATGGGAGTATTCGAGATACCTCCATTCGACTTGGGGACAAGAGGCCTCGCTTCCGTTATGGCGGAAGCCACCGAACACGGTACGTTCACCGTTGTAGGAGGGGGAGATTCAGTCAGGGCCGTTACCGAGGCCGGACTGGAGAAAAGGATCAGCTTTGTCTCCACTGGAGGCGGAGCCTCCCTGAAACTTCTTCAGGGTGAGGAGCTCCCCGCACTGGCGGCTCTCAAGGGAGCCAGGACGTGAAATTCATAATCGGGGC
>CAZXEF010000067.1:0-13297 GCA_964639605.1 uncultured bacterium
CTCCTGCCGGAAGGGAAGACGAGGCCGTACCTTCCATGACTGGAAGGGGGCTGCCTGGTCCGCCAGCATGGCAGACCTTTTTGAAGGAACCACCTTCTTGCAACTGATTCGGCGAGGAGCACCTGAAGGAAGTCCTTGTCGTCAGCTCGCCGGGCCTCTCTGCGCAGCTTTCCCACCAGCCTCGGAGCCAGGCTCACGGACATGGGACGGATCTTCCGGACCTGTTTCCCGGTCTGCTCCAATGTTGCATTTCGTCTCCCGTTTAGGTAAATTCACCCCGTATATTTCATGAAATAATCCATGGGACAAGTTTAGTACAGGAGATGCCGCATGAACAAGAAGACCGCCCTCTACGACAGACATGTCAGTCTCGGTGCCAGGATGGAACCCTTCGCCGGGTACATCATGCCCATCAAGTACACGTCGGTTCAGGATGAGCACAACACTGTGCGAAAGGGAGTCGGAGTCTTCGACCTGTCCCATATGGGCGAGTTCAGGGTCAGGGGCGGGGACGCCTGCAGGTTCCTGGATTACCTTCTGACCAACGATGCCGATGTGGAGGCGGGACAGGCGTATTACTCCACCATGTGCTACCCCGACGGAGGGATCGTAGACGACCTCATCGTGTACAGGATATCCCCGGACGAATACCTCATGGTGGTGAACGCCTCCAACATAGAGAAGGACTGGGCCTGGGTTAACAACCATACGGCGGGTTACAGCGTAGACCTGACCAACGAGAGCGAGGATACCGCACTGGTGGCTGTCCAGGGGCCCGATTCTGAGAAAGTGGTGCAGAAGCTGACGGACACCGATCTCAGCACCATAGAGTACTACCACCATGTTTCGGGGGAAGCGGCCGGCAGGAAGGCCCTCATCGCCAGGACCGGCTACACGGGAGAGGACGGTTTCGAACTCTACCTGAAACCCGAGGATGCCGAAGCGGTCTGGGACGCAGTCATGAAAGCCGGGAAGGAATTCGGCATCAAGCCCATAGGCCTTGGAGCCAGGGACACACTCAGGCTTGAGGTCGGCTACCCTCTCTACGGCAATGACATAGACCATACCACCACGCCCATCGAGGCAAGACTGGGCTGGGTGGTCAAGCTGAAGACGGACAAGGATTTCATAGGCCGCGAGGTCATGGCCAGACAGAAGACGGAGAAACCGTCAAGGTACATCATCGGGCTGGAGGTCCTTGGCAAGGGATTCCCCCGTCACGGTGCTGAGCTGTTCGACGGAAACCGGAAGGTGGGCATCGTGACCAGCGGCTCCATAGCGCCGGCTCTCGGCCACGGCGTATGCCTGGCCTTCGTGGAGAAGGGCTATCACAAGGTGGACACCGAGCTGGAGGCCGAGGTGCGGGGGAGAAGGATACCGGTGAAGGCCGTGAAGCTTCCTTTCTACAAGGATGGCAGTCGCAAGTAGATCGAGCCGGTGATCACAGGCATGTTACGGGTCGGCACTCACAGTCAAGCTTAAACGGCAGCATGTATCAGATTCAAGGAGGAAGAGATGTCAAACGTTCCGGAGAACCTTCGCTTCACCGATACGCACGAATGGGTAAAGGACCTTGGAGACGGCGAGTACATGATGGGGCTCACATTCTACGCCCAGGACCAGATGGGTGAGATAGTCATGGTTGAGTTCCCGGGCCTGAACGAGTACGGCGCCGGAGAAGTTCTCGGCTCCCTGGAGGCCGTGAAGACCGCCGAGGATTTCTACTCACCCTTTGACTGCAAGGTGGCAAGGGTGAACGAGACCCTCGAAGACGAACCCGCCCTTATCAACGAGGACTGCTACGGCCGCGGATGGCTGGTGGTGGTCAGGACCGAAGATCCCTCCGGTTTCGAAGGACTGAAGTCCGCGGAAGAGTACTCCGAATACATCGGTGAGTAGCCGATGAGCAGGTTCATACCCGACAGCAGGACCAACAGGGAGGACATGCTCCGCGTCATCGGCGCCGAGAGCTTTCAGGACCTCCTGACGCCCGTCCCCGAGAAGTTCAGGATGAACAGGCCCCTGGATATTCCCGGTCCCGTGTCCGAGATGGAGCTGGTGCAGGCCTTCAGGGAACTGGCAGGACGCAACCGGGGAGCGGGCATGGTCTGCTTCGCCGGGGGCGGCGCCTATGACCATTTCATCCCTGCGGCACTGGACCACATCCTCCTTCGAAGCGAGTTCTACACCGCCTACACTCCATACCAGGCGGAGGTGAGCCAGGGGACACTCCAGGCGATATTCGAGTACCAGACCATGATAGCCAGGCTGACAGGCATGGAGATGGCCAACGCCAGCATGTACGACGGAGGTTCGGCCGCTGCCGAGGCCTGCTTGATGGCCATGCGGGTTACAGGAAGACAGAAGGTCATTGTGGCCGGCTCCCTGAACCCGAGATGGCTTGGAGTCATAAGGACATATATAAGAAGGAAGGACCTCCAGCTTGACGAGGTCCCCTTCGGGAGCGACGGCACACTCGACCTGAAGGTCGTGGAGGAACTGGCCGGGGACGATACCGCAGCCATCCTGGTCCAGTATCCCAACTACTTCGGACTGGTGGAGGACCTGGAACCACTGGCTGAGACGGTCCACAGGCAAAAGGGGCTCCTCATCGCCGCAGCCGACCCTGTGGCCCTTCCCCTCCTCCGCTCCCCCGGCGACGCCGGGGCCGACATAGTGGTGGGAGAGGGCCAGAGCATGGGCATACCCCTTTCCTACGGAGGTCCCTACGCCGGGTTCATGGCCTCGACGGTGAAACTGGCGAGGAAGATGCCCGGCAGGATAATCGGCAGGACCGAGGACAGGGCAGGGCAGACGGGCTACGTGATGACCCTCCAGACCAGGGAGCAGCACATCAGGCGGGAGAAGGCCACAAGCAACATCTGTTCCAACCAGGCGCTGATGGCCCTGGCCAATACCGTATACCTCTCGCTCATGGGCGAGGAGGGATTCCGGGAAGTCTCTTCGCAGTGCTACCACAGGAGCCATTACCTCGAGGGGAGACTGCTGGAGATACCCGGTGTCCGCAGGATGTTCGGGGATACACCCTTCTTCCGCGAGTTCGTCCTGTCCTTCCCGGTACCCGCCGAGGAGTTGAGGGCCCGGATGATGGACGAGGGCATACTGGCGGGGGTACCCCTTCCGGAGCTGGGAGAGGGTGCCATGCTCATCACCGCCACTGAGAAGATAAACAGGGCCCGGCTGGACGATTACGTCCGGTTGAGTTCGGGAATCTGCGGGGGAGGTGCATCATGAAGACCATTTTCGACATCTGCAGCCCCGGCAGGATCGGGGTATCCCTCCCCGGGCTGGATGTACCGGCCCATGAAGGGCTGCCGGAGAACCTTAACCGCGAGGGTGACGGCGGCGTAGGGCTTCCCAGGGCTTCCGAGGGACAGGTGATGAGGCATTTCATCAACCTGGGTTCCATGAACTACCATCTTGACAAGGGGATGTACCCTCTGGGCTCCTGCACCATGAAGTACAATCCCAAGCTTCACGAGAACCTTGCCAGGATGGAAGGGCTGGCCGGTATCCACCCGCTCTGTCCCGACAGCCATGTCCAGGGTACCCTGGAGCTGATGCATCACCTGGGAGAGCTGCTCTGCGAGATAACGGGCTTCCAGGGAGTATCCCTGCAGCCCGCCGCGGGCGCCCAGGGGGAGTTCTGCGGGATAATGCTCATCAAGAGCTACCATGAGAGCAGGAACGAGCTTCACAGGAACGAGGTCCTCATGCCCGACTCGGCCCATGGGACCAACCCCGCGACCTCCACCCTGGCGGACTGCGTGGTGGTGGGAGTGGAATCCAACGAACAGGGACTGGTGGACCCCGAGGATCTGAGAAGGAAGGCGGGGCCCAACACCGCCGCCTTCATGCTGACGAATCCCAACACCCTCGGTCTGTTCGAGTCCCATATCGAGGAGCTCACATCGATAGTCCACGAGGCTGGCGGATTGAACTACATGGACGGGGCCAACATGAACGCCCTCCTGGGGATCGCCAGGCCCGGGGACATGGGTTTCGATGTCTGCCATCTGAACCTGCACAAGACCTTTTCGACCCCGCACGGCGGCGGAGGGCCGGGATCCGGTCCGGTGGCCTGCAACGGGAAGCTTGCCGGCTTCCTTCCCGAACCGGTGGTGGTCAGGGCAGCGGACGGTTCGTTCAGGCTGAAGAGGAGTCAGGATTCCTTCGGAAGGCTGCTGGCTTTCCACGGACATATAGGCGTTCTCTACAGGGCTTACGCCTACATAATGAGCCTGGGGGCTGAAGGGCTCCGCGAGGTCAGCGAGGCAGCCCTGATCAACGCCAACTATCTGAAGGCCAGACTGTCCGATCATTTCGACAATCCCTTCGACAATGGTCCATGCATGCACGAGTTCGTGCTTTCGGGAGACAGGCAGGCGAAACTCGGCGTAAAGACCCTGGATATTGCCAAGAGGCTGCTGGATTACGGCATCCATGCGCCCACCATCTATTTCCCTCTCATCGTCCACGAGGCACTGATGATAGAGCCGACCGAGACCGAGGGACTGGAGGAACTTGACCGTTTCGTGGACGCCATGGTCTCCATCGCTTCCGAAGCAGTAGAGAAACCTCATCTGGTCACCGATGCCCCCGTCAACACTCCGGTACTAAGGCTGGACGAGGTGAAGGCGGTCAAGGACCTCTGCCTCGTGGAACCTGCGGCGGAGGAGGGAGATCCGGAATAGGAAGCACAGTAGAAGGTTCGGGCGGTATCCTGGAGTGGGTGTCCCACCCGGCCAGGGAGCGGCCGGCGGCTACGGTGGCATACGTTTTCGTAATACTTCTGTCCGGTGTGGTGGCTACCCTGGTCATGGACAATAATCCATGGTGGGGTTTCGTAGGCGTAAGCGTCCTGTTCCTTTCAGGCTGGACGTACTTCCTGCCTGTCAGGTTCACCATGGACAGCGATGGAGTGAGGAAAAAATCGCTCTTCGGGACCGAGGAGAAAAAGTGGAGCCAGGTGAAGAGCTTCGTGCCGGACAGGTACGGTGTCCTGCTCAGCCCCTTCCCACAGCCCACCAGGCTTGCTAAGTTCAGGGGTCTGTCGGTGCAGTTCTCGAACAACAGGGAGGAAGTGCTTGAATACGTCGGGTCACATGCCGCCGGGCAGTCATGACATAGTCGACTGGGATGGCGACGAGGACTTCACCGAGTTCATGAACAGCATTGCCAGGGAGATAGTGCAGCGCCAGCTTACCGTGCCGGCCGTCATCTTCCTCGAGACCATAAAACCACTTTCCTTCCTGGGTAACCAGCTGCTTATATTCGCCAACCCGGTAGTGTCACTGGTGGTGCGGACGGGGAATTACTACAAGTTCGTCCGCATGATAGAGGACCGGGATAACGTCGAGAAACTCACGGTTGCGATAGAAGAGGAAAATGCTCGCGAGATACAGCGCAGGCAGGAGCGGAAGGAAGCCCGCCGGAAGAACGGCAGGAGGACCTTCTGGAACCGGCTGCTTCGCAGGAGCGATAATCATGACAAGGAGGTAGATGGCGGTGGCCAGCAAAGAGATCACCAGAATAATGGCGACTGACTGCGGCAGTACCACCACCAAGGCCATTCTGATAGAGAAGAAGGATGGTGAGTACCGTCTCATCCGGAGGGGAGAGGCGCCGACTACGGTGGAGGCTCCGGCGGAGGACGTGACGAAGGGTGTGCTCAACGCGGTGGGCGAGATAGAGGACCTTGAGGGCAGGATATTCCTCAAGCCCGGTGATGAGGGGGTGCTGATCTCGCCGGACAGCCCGGACGGCGTCGACATCTACATGTCAACGTCCTCCGCGGGTGGAGGACTGCAGATGACCGTGGCCGGGGTCGTGAAGACCATGACCGGCGAGAGCGCTCAGCGCGCGGCGCTGGGTGCCGGGGCCATAGTCATGGACGTGGTGGCTTCCAACGACGGCCGTCTGCCCCACGAGAAGGTGGCGGACATAAGAAGACTCCGGCCGGACATGATACTGCTCTCGGGCGGTATTGACGGCGGCACCATAGACCATGTAGTGGAGCTTGCCGAGATAGTGAAGGCCGCTGATCCCAAGCCCAGGTTCGGGATAGGCTACAAGCTTCCCATCATCTACGCCGGCAACAGGGATGCCAGGGACCTGGTAAGGGAAGAACTCGGCGAACAGATGGAGCTGAAAATAGTCGAGAACCTCAGGCCAGTTCTGGAGAGGGAGAACCTCGGACCCGCAAGGGATACGATCCACGAACTGTTCATGGAGCACGTGATGGCGCAGGCCCCGGGATATCCCAGGCTGATGAAATGGGCCGGCCATTACGTCGACGGCGATTGGGTACAGGTCCCGATAATGCCAACTCCGGGGGCTGTGGGAAAGCTCATCGAGACCGTGGCGAAGAACGAGGGCATAGAGGTGATGGGTGTTGACATAGGCGGAGCCACTACCGACGTGTTCAGCGTATTCATGAGCATCGAGAATGAAACGGTGTTCAACCGCACCGTCTCCGCGAACCTGGGGATGAGCTACAGCGTTTCCAATGTCCTTGCCAGCACGGGCTTCGACAACGTGATGCGCTGGGTCCCGTTCCACATGGATGAGGCCGACCTCAGGAACAGGATCAGGAACAAGATGATCCGGCCGACCACCATTCCCCAGATGCTGAAGGAGCTCATCGTCGAGCAGGCCATTGCCAGGGAGGCTCTGAGACTGGCACTGGTACAGCACAAGGAGCTGGCCACCGGTCTGAAGGGCGTGGCGCAGGAGAGGACCATAGGCGACGCCTTCGAGCAAACCCAGACCGGCGCCACCCTGGTGAACATGATGAACCTCCGCCTTCTCATAGGTTCCGGAGGTGTGCTCTCCCACGCTCCCAGGAGGAGCCAGGCGGCACTCATGCTCATAGACGCTTTCCTTCCGGAAGGCGTGACCATGCTGGCCGTGGACTCGATATTCATGATGCCCCAGTTGGGCGTTCTCTCCGAAGTGCTTCCCAAAGCAGCCACCGAGGTCTTCGACAAGGACTGCCTCATCAGACTGGGGACCTGTGTGGCCCCCTCCGGGGAGAACAGGAAGGCCTCCGTCCTTGCTGAGGTGACCCTCACCGGCAGTGACGGCTCCTCTTCCGAGATAAGGATCGAGAAGGGCAGGATGCTGGTCAAGCCCCTGGGCGTGGGAGAGAAGGTGGAAGCCGTCATCAGGCCCGAAAAGAACCTGGATGTGGGTGCAGGTCCCGGGAACGAATGGACCGGGCAGCTAGAGGGAGGCGTCGTGGGCCTGATCTTCGACGGCAGGGGAAGAAACCCCTTCCTCCTTCCCGAGGACGATTCCGCCAGGATAGAGAAGCTCCAGGAATGGTCCATGGCGCTGGATATCTATCCGAAGAGATTCATCAGCCTGGAGGGAGGCGAATAATGGCATTCGCATATACACCCGGGCTCAGGGTCGCCAACCGGACAGTGGTTCGCAAGGAGAGAAGGCTCCCCCTTACGGGAGAGACCCTGGTGAAAGTGGGAGACGCCGTTACCGCAGAGACCGTGGTGGCCAGGACCGAACTGCCGGGGAACGTCAAGATGCTCAACATAGCCAACATCCTCGGCCTTCCTCCCGGTGACATACCCGAGCTGCTTCATGCGGAAGAAGGTTCAGTCATAAAGGAAGGAGAGGTCCTCGGGCAGTCAAAGGGGCTGTTCGGCCTCTTCAAGAACACTGTCAGATCCCCTATCGAGGGTGTCTTCGAGAGCTACAACAGGATAACGGGGCAGGCCGTCCTCAGGGAGCCGCCCATCCCCGTGGAGATAGACGCATACCTCAAGGGTACAGTAACGGAGGTGCTGAAGAACGAGGGTGTCATAGTGGAATCCGTAGCGACCTTCGTCCAGGGCATCTTCGGTGTAGGCGGAGAGATCAGGGGTGAGATCAAGGTGCTGACGGAGGGCCCCGAGAAGGAGCTCACGGCGGACCTGATCGACGACTCCTGCCGCGGTAAGGTGCTTCTTGGAGGTTCGTTCGTCTCTGTCGGCACCCTGAACAAGGCGATCAAGACTGGAGTGAAGGCCATAATCGTAGGCGGTTTCGACGACAAGGACCTGAAGGAGTTCCTGGGCTACGACCTTGGAGTGGCCATCACGGGTCACGAGAAAAAGGGCATCACCCTCATCCTCACTGAAGGCTTCGGAAGGATGACCATGGCCAGTGAGACCTTTGAACTGCTCAAGTCCAGGGAGGGAATGCTGGCCAGCGTCAATGGCGCTACCCAGATCAGGGCCGGGGTAATGAGACCCGAGGTCGCCATCCCGGTCCAGGGCGAGGAGACGGAGAGGTCCTCGGACAAGCAGGCGGGAGCCATGGACATAGGTTCCCGGGTGCGATGCATCAGGGCCCCCTACTTCGGCAAGCTGGGAACCGTGGCCGCCCTGCCGGCTGAACTCCAGGTCCTTGATTCAGAGGCGAAGGTCCGTGTCCTGGACGTGAAGTTCCCCGACGGCGTGACCGTAACCGTCCCCAGGGCCAATGTGGAATTGATCGAGGAATAGCCGTGCGAACCGGCAGGGTTCGGATTATGATTAGCGCGGCGCCCCCGGGTACATCCAGGGGCGCTTTCCTCTTGAGATGTAAGGAGGGAACATGAACAGGTTACCGGCCGTGATTCTTCTCCTGCTGATGCTCACCGCGGGAGCGGCCATGTCCCAGAGCGGCGGTCCGCCCCCTGGGGATGAGATCCGGAGTACAGCTCTGGCGCCGGTGGTGAGCAGTGCCATGGAACTCGAGGCGGTGGACACGCCCGACGATGCCGGAGGGAATGTTGACATCACCTGGCTGATGGAAGCCGAGGGGACGGTCCCCGACTCCCTTGGAGTCATCCGTACCGGCCCGTCCGGGGAAGATGAGCTTCTGGCGGTACTTCCCACCGGCACCCTCCTCTACCGCGACACTACGGCGCTCAACGGCACCACTTACAGTTACAGCATCGTATCCTACTACAGGGGCGAGATCGCCGGGGCATCGGGTGAAGTCTCGGCGGTGCCCTCGGCCCAGTGGCTCTACAGCGGCAGAGTGGGGATGATGATCATCCTCATTATACTGATGAGCATAATCCTCTATTACATCGAGACAGGGAAGAGGGGCAAGGAACTCTTCATAAGGGAGATAGCCGGTCTGGCCGCCGTGGACGACGCCGTGGGCAGGGCCACCGAGATGGGCAAACCGGTCCTCTATATTCCCGGCATCATGGACATGGACGACATACAGACCATCGCCAGCATGGTGATACTGGGCAGGGTGGCAAGAAAGACCGCCGAGTACGGTTCCCCGCTTCTTGTACCGACAAGCAGGAGCGTGGTGATGAGCGTTGCCCAGGAAGTGGTGAAGGAAGGGTACATCCAGGCGGGAAGACCCGACGCGTACAACAAGGAAAGTATAAATTACCTCACCGACGACCAGTTCGGTTACGCGGCGGGAGTGGACGGGATAATCGTCCGCGAGAAGCCGGCTGCAATCTTCCTGCTCGGGACCTTCTACGCTGAGAGCCTCATCCTGGCGGAGACCGGCAGGAGCGTGGGAGCCATACAGATAGCCGGCACCGCCATGCCCAGCCAGATACCCTTCTTCGTGGCCGCATGCGACTACACGCTAATAGGTGAGGAGCTTTTCGCCGCCAGTGCCTACCTCTCCAGGGAGCCCAAGCTGCTGGGAAGCCTCAAGGGCCAGGACGCGGCGAAGCTGTTTTTCATAGTCCTTATAGTCGTGGGTGTGATAGCGGCAACCATAGGGCAGTTCTGGCCCCCTCTCGAGAGCGTGGCGGAGTTCCTCCGCGACCTCGTTACAGTGAACTAGGAGGCCGGCATGAGACTGATAATCCCGCTGGCTATAACCTTCACTTCCGGCATGATAATGATCCTGAACTTCTTCATCCCCCACCAGCCCTTTGCCTTGCTGGGGGATAACCTTCAGGAATGGTACATGATAGTGGCCTCGGGAGCCATATTCCTGGGTGCCGCGAACCTGCTGCACGTTCATTTCAGGAAGATCAGGCTGAAGCTGAAGAACTGGAAGTACAGCCCCGTGACGATCGTGGGTTTCCTTGTGATGATAATCCTGGGCCTGTTTTACGGAGTGACGGAGAACCTGCCCTTCGATTACCTGTTCATGAACATGGTGGCCCCCATGGGAGCCACCATGTTCAGCCTCCTGGCCTTCTTCGTGGCCTCCGCCGCCTTCAGGGCCTTCAGGGCATCCAACTGGAGGGCGACGCTGCTGCTCACATCCGCTTTCCTTGTAATGCTCGGCCAGGTGCCCATCGGCGCCATGATCTGGGACAAGATACCACTTGCGAAGGTCTGGCTGATGGCCATCCCAAACACCGCCGGCCAGAGGGCCGTGATGATAGGGGCAGCCATGGGCGTGGTCGCCACCTCGCTCCGCATGATCTTCGGCATCGAGCGGAGCTACCTGGGGGGTGCTGACTGATGGCTGACATATTTACGAAAATCGGCAACCTGGACAGAAGGATAATCTTCGTCCTTATAGCCCTTTCGGTGATAATACCGATCCTGACCGACCTGATCATTCCCAATATCGTGGGAGCTGAGCCCAGCAGGGACCTCTTCGAGTTCGTGGACTCACTGCCTCCGGGCTCCAATGTCATCATCAGCTTCGACTACGATCCCTCGACCATGCCCGAGCTCCAGCCCATGGCCGAGGCCGTGGTCAGGCACCTGTTCGAGAAGGGTCACAAGATCATAGGAATGGCCCTCTGGCCGCAGGGTGCGGCCCTGGGCCAGGACGCCATGTCCTCCCTTTCGGACAGCCTTGGCAAGGAGCAGTACCAGGACTGGGTCAACCTGGGCTACAAGACCGGCGGCGGAGTGATGATAGTCCGCCTGGGCACAAGCATGAGAGCCATCTTCCCCACCGACAGGGACAATGTGCCATGGTCGGAGATACCGATGCTCCAGGGGATCAACAATCTGGATGACATCCAGCTGGTCATCTCGCTGTCCGCGGGTGACCCTGGAATAATCGCCTGGGTGATGATGGCGGGAGACAGGTACGACATTCCCATTGGCGGCGGATGCACCGCTGTGAGCGCGCCCCAGCTCTACACCTACCTGCAGACGGAGCAGATGGTCGGGCTTCTCGGCGGCCTCAAGGGAGCAGCGGATTACGAGACCCTTGTAGGAATCGATAACGGGCAGGCCATCAGGGGAATGTCGCCCCAGTCGGTGGCCCACATCGCGATAATGCTCTTCATCATCATAGGCAACGTCGCCTACTTCATGCAGAAGAAGAGGGGAGGCGCCAGATGAACTGGGAGATAGTCGGAATCTGGCTTGGGGCCATCGTGACCCTGTTACTGTACAGTTTCCTCTACCGTGACAACCCGTTCTACAAGTTCGCCGAGCACCTTTTCGTGGGGATGAGCGCCGGTTACTGGGTGATCTACAGCATATTCAACGTCCTCATACCGAACTGGTGGCAGAACATGTTCCCGCCGGACGGCGGCTTCAACTGGATATGGGTCATCCCGGGCCTGTTCGCGATGTTCATGCTGGCACGGATGGTCCCAAAGATCGCCGGGCTTTCGAGGCTGGCCCTCGGGATGATCGTGGGTACGGGAGCAGGGCTCAACATGCTCACCTTCTTCCAGTCCAACGCACTGGCCCAGGTGAAGGGCACAATCTTCTCCGTTGCCACCGGCGGTGTATGGAGCGTGTTCAGCAGCCTGGTGCTGGTTGTGGGCGTTGTGAGCGGTCTGGTGTACTTCTTCTTCTCAAAAGCCCACACGGGGTTCACCGGGAAGACCGCTAATCTGGGTATCACCATCCTGATGGTAGCCTTCGGGGCCAGTTTCGGCTACACGATCATGGCCAGACTGAGCCTTCTGATAGGGAGATGCACGTTCCTTCTTGAGGATTGGCTGCCGACCATTCCCAGGCTGCTCGGGATAGGCGGCTGATGCCTCAAACGACCGGCTTGACGCAGGGAAGGGCCGTTCGTATGGTCTATTCGGATGGTATGCAGAGAACTGAGGAGGTGTATTCTCAGAAGCGGTTAGAACTGTAATAAGCCTTTGTTCAGTAAGAGTTTGCACAGCTCATGAAGAAGCGAAGGGGAGGTGTTAAGAAAGAAGCTTTTTCGCGCTGTGAAGGGTATTACGTCCGCACCATGAGGTGCGGAAAGAGGAAAGGAGCTACAGCGGTGCGTAGAAAAGCGATGATCCTGTCTTTTGCACTTGTGCTGTTCGTGGCTCTGTCAGTAACGGCAGGTACCACTGGTAAGATAGCCGGAAGGGTTACCGATAACTCCGGCAGCCCTCTCGTCGGTGCCACCGTTATGGTCGTAGGAACTGCTTACGGCGCAATGACGGATGCTAATGGAGAGTATTTCATTATCAATCTTCAGCCTGGCGAGTACGCGGTACAGGCCAGCATGATTGGTATGAGTCAAAAGACAGCAGAGGGGGTCATGGTCGTAGTGGACCAGACGACTCCCATGAACTTCTCCCTCGACCTGGCCACCGTGGGCAACACCACGATCACCGTGACCGACTCGAGGGGACTTATCATGATGGACGCCACGGAGACATTCCATGTGGTGGGACGTGATGAGATCAAGACCCTGCCTGTTGCCGGCATAGCCGACGTGGTGAACAGGCAGGCCGGCGCCACGAACCGCAGCGGACTGCACCTGCGCGGAGGCCGCAGCGGCGAGGTTACCTACATGATCGACGGTGTGGCGCAGATAGACCCCACCAGCAGAAGTTTCACCAGCAGCGTTCCGATGTCCGGCGTGGCAGAGACAGCCGTCATCAGCGGCGGTTTCGGAGCCGAGTACGGCAACGCCCAGTCCGGTGTGATCAACATCGTTACACGCGAGGGCGGCAACAGGTACACAGGCTCCCTCGACTGGAACGGGAACAACTGGCAGAAGCTTGGTCTCGCCAGCGACTGGCACTGGGGCGGAGTCGACCCCGCCGAAATCGATCCTACCAACGAGGATGATCCATACCCTTGGAGATGGGCCAATGTAGGCCCCTTCGCCGAGGCCAGGTTCAACCTTGAGGGTACACTGGGCGGACCCGAGCCTCTCACAAGCTACCTTCTTCCCGCCATCGGCCTGGACATCCCCGGCGACATGAACATGTTCTTCTCCGGCGAGTGGCTGGAGACCGGCGGAGGCAAGGACGGCAGGTACGGGTACGGTTTCAACGACTGGCTCGAGAGATGGTCCGGCAACCTCAAGCTTACCTACAAGCCCAACCCCAAGACCAAGATAAACCTCACGGGCTATTACATGGACGAGCAGT
>CAZXEF010000068.1:0-13294 GCA_964639605.1 uncultured bacterium
AAGGGAGTTGACACCTCCTGTGTACATATGTATACATACTTCTCACTCGAACAGAAGGGGTCGCGATGAGCAAGATAGCGTACTGCGGACTCGATTGTGAGGGCTGTCCCGCCTTCATCGCCTATCAGACGGACGACCAGGCGCTGAGAATAAAGACCGCCGGCGAATGGTCCAGCGAGCACGAGGCAGACATAAAACCCGACGACATCAACTGCACGGGATGCATCAGCACCGGCATCCAGTTCCCCTGGTGCAGCACCGGCTGCCCCATAAGGCAGTGCGCCCTGTCCAGGCAGGTGGATTCCTGCGGCATCTGCGCCGACTATCCCTGCCAGCAGCTGGGTATGATCCACGACAACTGCCCCGACGCGAAGCAGCGGCTCGACGATATGATACCCAGGTAGAACCCTTCCGAGAACATGCTCCAGGTCCGGTCGTCTCGTTGACGGCTGCTGAATACCTATTGTATCATTGATACCGGAGTATTGCTGCATTTCATAGTCAGATAGCGGCTTAACTGCACATAGGTCCGTTCGCTCCCGTGATATCTCCCATGACAGGCAGCGAACAGGATCAATTTGAATCGGAGGGGATCAATGAAAGGGATGTTTCTTTTCCTGGCTGCCGCTTCCGTCATCCTGTCGGCGGGCTGCGGCGACGGAGGAGCGGATGAGAGGGCAAGCCTGCCTGCCGACGATCAAATTATAGCGGAGCAGCATACGGTGATCGGGGAACCTCAGCCCCGGTCAACGGCTCCCATCATCTACTATCGCTTTGCTGAGCCCGGCGGGGGACCTTATCCTGACAGAAGCCTCACCATACTGGAGGACGAGCTGATACTCGTACCTGAAGAGATGAATGCAGACAGCGTACAGGATACCGCACTTCGGATCACCATGGCCCTGCAGTCCATGCTGGACGACACATGCAATGCATGGACCGGCGATGACCTCTCCATAGCCGGTGTGTCCTTCGGGGACGGTCACGCGGATGTCCGGCTTCAGGGAAACATCTACGGACCCGGGGACATAGTCCTGATCGCCGCCAGAATGCAGGTGCTCCTGACTGTATTCGCGGATACCCGTGTCCAGACCGCCACGGTCACAATTGATGATGAATGCTTAGGCAACCTCGGCATCAGCCACGAGAGTGAAGAGAAGCCGGCGGACTACATATTCACAAGGGAGGAGATCGGGGTCTTCTGAAGGTCCATCAAAACCCTGCCGGCCGGCTCATCTTCTCTAGCAGGACTCCTGTCCTCTGTTTTTCCGGATGCCGGCCTTTCGGGTCCTTTGACTCCTTAACACCCCGACTGCTATCATATATGAGATGTTTACACTCCGTGACACTACTCGAAGGAGGCCCGCCATGAGAACAGTTGCCGTGATCGTCCTGCTCACCACCCTTCCCCTTCAAGCGGTAACTCTCATATCAAGATCGACGGGTCTCGAACTCCCACTGAAGGAATCCGGCCACACGGAACTTGAGATAGGCGACATCAACGGTGACGGATACCTTGATATAGTCTCCGTGGGCGACCACGGCTCGCCCTTCATCAACTCCGACGAACACGGGATAATGGTATGGCTGGGTGACGGGGGCGACAGCTGGCCCGTGGTCCAGACCGGTGAATTCGGCTACGGCGGCTGCGCCATCGGCGACCTGAACAACGACGGATACATGGACCTTGCCTGGGGGATACACCACGACTACGCATCCAGCGGCATCGGCGACAAGATAATGGGCGCCGCCCTCGGCGACGGCACGGGCTCCGGGTGGACCCAGTGGGACGAAGGCCTGGCCTCCGGCGGCGAGGACTGGGGAATGTTCGCCACGGACCTGGTGGACATAGTATGCGAGTCCTTCGGGGCGGACAACGGGGTCAGGGTGTACGAGAACCACGGCACGGGAACCTGGTCGCAGGAGTGGCTCATCGACGGCTGGAATTCCAACTACACGGTGGAGACCGGTGATTTCAACGCCAACGGCCTTATGGACTTCGTATGCACCAGGTGGGGAACCCAGGTCTACTTCAACGAGGGATATTTTACCTTCAACCTTAACCAGGCGGGAATACCGGACCTTAACTACGTCTCGGTCGACTGCGGCGACTTCAATAATGACGGCATGGACGACATCGTCTGCTCCCTGGGTTCCGACTCGGGGGTAAGGGTATACAGTTACAACACGGGAACATGCCAGTGGGAGGACTACTCCACCGGTCTGCCCTCAGGCGGTGTCTATGTGGACTGCGTCCAGTTCGGGTTCATTGACGACGATGACAACCTGGACCTCGTCCTGTACGACGATCCCGTGGGTACGGTCTACCTGGGCGACGGCGACGGAGCATGGACGCCGGACGCCACCTGGACAATGCCCGGCTCCGGCGACGCCTCGGCCATGCGAGTGGATGGGGACGTTGACCATGACGGCAGGGAGGACATAGTCATACAAGGCAAGCTGGTTGAAGGCATGTGGGACAGGAACCAGCTCCGGCTCTACTCCCCCTGGCAGGAACCCGCCGCCCTCTCCACGAAACTCATCACCCCCGACGGCGGGGAATTCATGTACTCCGGATCCATAAGAGAGATACGCTGGCTAACAGCGGTTCCCCCTGCCCAGGGTCAGGCACTCATCGACATAGACCTGTCCGCCAGCGGCCCCTCGGGTCCCTGGACCAGTATAGCACAGGGCATCCCGGACAACGGCACCTACCAGTGGGGCGTGCCCGGCCAGAACTCCTCCACCTGCAGGGTCCGCATAACCGCATACACTTCCTCCGACACCACCGATGCCGTATCCGAAGATGACTTCTCCATAGCCTACCAGACCGTCATCGAGGAGCAGACGGAACCACAGCCTCGACCTCCGGTCATGAGCATCTTCCCCAATCCCTCCTCAGGCATCCCGACTATCTGCGTGGCGGGTCTGGACGACGGGCCCGCACAGCTCTGTGTGTTCGACATTTCCGGGAGACTGCTGATCAGGAGAGAGCTGGATCCCTTCGACCACGGGACCATACAGCTATCCGACGGCGGCACCCCGCTGCCTTCGGGCATCTATGTGGTGACGGTAAGTCAGGGGGACAGGGCGGCTTCGTCGAGGCTGGTGCAGCTGACTGAATGAAGGGCATCGACCCATACACCCGGATCCCTCTCCTTTGACTTCCCGCAGGGCGGGGAATATAACTGACATTGAATTACGAACTCATACATAGGGGTGGGCCATGTCATTAATATCCGTTTTACTGTCGCTGATATTCTTCCCTGCAGCTCTACATGGTCCGGTCGGATCCTGCTACAATGATCCGGAAACCGGTCCCAGGGCGGCGGTCACAGGCTCTGAGTACGGCTCCGTTACCGTCGAGTTCAACCTGGACCAGCTGCAGAGCAGAAGTTACTACCTGGAAGGTTTCGGGCAAGGCACGGTGTTCCGCGTTCCCGGTGAAGGCATTTCCGCCGACGTCGGACTGCCGGACATGCCGGCGATAAGGAGGATGGTCCTGGTGCCCGACCGCGGTTCGGTGGAGGTCCAGGTCCTGGACCTCCAGACGGTTTCCCTGGGGAATTTCAGGCTTCCCCCCTTCCAGCCCCTGCGGGTTAGGGGCGAGGAGCCTCTGCCCCTGAGGATCTTCGGGGACTTCTACGAGGGGGATGCCTTCTGGCCGGAGGAACCTGTCAGGCTGGAGACCGTGTCCATTCTCAGGGACCTCCGGGTGGCATGGGTAAGCTATCTGCCCGTGAGCTGGAACCCTTCCACGGGCGAAGTGATCCTGACGACCAGCGTCACAGCAAGGATCTGCACCACCGAAGAGCCCGGCGAGAACGAGCTTTCCAGGGCGGGAGTAGGAATTACGCGCAGTTTCCTGCCCTTTTACCGGGAAGTGCTCGGTTTCCAGGAGTTCGGAAGCGACCTTGTGGACGGCAGCTACCTGGTCATTTCCTCCGAGGAGGGTATAGACCTGGTTCAGGACCTCATCGACTGGAAGACCAGGAAAGGTCTCCAGGTGGAGACGGCCACGGTACCGGCAATAGGATCGACCCCTACGGAGATCGACGCATGGATAGAGAACGCGTATGCAACATGGCCCAATCCACCGGAATACATCCTGATAGTCGGTGACGAGTACGTGGTCCCCTCCCCGCAGTACAGCGGGCATTCCGCCGACAATATCTACGGCGTCCTGGGATCGGGGTGCGTTCCTTCGATACATGTAGGCCGGCTTTCCGGGTCCGACACCGACGACCTGCCCTACATCGCGTGGAAGATTACCGAACACGAGATGTACCCCTACGAGCCCGCCCAGAGCTGGTTCAACAAGGGCATGAGCATCGGTCACACGGAGTTCGTCGCCAATTCCTGGGACTACGTGGAGTACATGATGGCCGCAGGACTCCAGGTCCTGTGGTTCTGCGAGAGCGGAGGCGTCACGCCCACCATCGAAGCCCTCAGCGACTCAATTGACAGCGGTTACACGATCATCGGCCTCTGCGGACACGGGGACGTGACACACATGTACCCCCCGGGAATCGGAGTGGCCGACGTCGCCGCTCTGAACAACGGGAGGAAGCTGCCCTGGGTTGCTCTCGTGGCCTGCCAGGTGGGCATGTTCGACGGGAACTACTGTCTCTGCGAGGCGTTTCTGGGAGAGGGCGACATCAACTCGCCCAGGGGCGCGATAGGCGTCATGGGTCCAACCACGAACAGTCCCTACGGTGCCGCGGACTCACTGGTCAAGTGGATATTCAAGGGATACTTCCAGGAGGACATCCATCACATGGGAGCGGTGACGGACTGGTCCAAGGCAGAGGTATACGCCTACTTCGGATCTTCCGCCATCAACAACAACCATATGCACATGGTCTTCGGCTGTCCCGAGATGGACATCTATTACGATACCTCCCCGCTGACGATGATAACCGTCGACCATCCCCAGCCTGTGACGCCGGGGATTCATACCTTCAACGTGCTCGCGGGAGGAGTTCCCCTGGAGGGAGCCCTGGTTGCGGTGATGATAAACGATTCACTGTCCGGAACATGGATGGACTCCTATTACTCCGACGCCTCCGGCAGCGTGACCTTCGACATACCCTCCTTCCAGGATTCCGCGCTGGTATCCGTAACGGCGACGGGCTTCAACATGGCACCCTACCTGTACCAGTGGTCAACTTCTCTGGCTGAAGGGCCTGCAGCCGCGGGAAGACCCATGTCCCTGGAGGCCGGGCCGTCTCCCTGCTTCGGCACCCTCGGGATAAGGTGCTTCCTTCCGGAGGCAGGCGTTTACAGCCTGGACATATACGACATCTCCGGAAGGGTCGTGAGGACCATTGACATCGAATCCACAGGCGGGGATGAGAATCTCGTCTGGAACGGAAGGGACGATACGGGTTCTTTGTTATCCTCGGGTATATACTACCTGAGGCTCAGAGCACAGGGGTCCAGTCTGGTTCGATCGGTGGTGATCCTGGGCGGAGGCGGCTGACGTACCTTTACGGTTCGGTCCCGGTCCTGCTCTGCTCGCTGGGAGGAACTACTATTCCTTCGGTCATTTCAGGATCTCTTTCATCGTAATAGTATCCCGACGGGCCGTAAGCTAAAGCGACAAGGTCTGAATCCTCTGAAAGACAGGTCAGGAGGTACACGTACACGGTCAGGTAGGTTCCACCGATGGAATCGTCCGTGAACCGGATCAGCAGGTCCTCGATACCGTCCCCGTTCACGTCCCTGCGTTCGACCACGTCCACGCAGTAGAACCAGGATTCCGTTTCGAATACGACCCTGCCCTCTGACATCTCGGTCGGTGTAAGTCCCATGTCCGAAAAATGGCGCATACCGGGTCTCCTTGCGGGTCCGAGGGAATTCCGGAATGTCGTCAGGTCCAGTCTCTCGACTATGAACTGCTCCAGACCCTCCGAAGGGATGTAGGATACGGTCTGTGCATCCAGTGCGGCAGAAACGTTCGATATAGACAGAAAGAACACTGAGAGCAGAATGAACCCGATCATCTCGGCTGTCCTGCCGGGTTACAGGTAACTGTATTTCGCATCTTTCGCAATCTGCTTCGTGCTTTTGCTTATCAAGGTCCTAGCCCCCCGTACGATTTCGTCAATTCCAGTTCCAGATTACATCATACAGGGACCTATTCGACCGGTCAACGAGCCGGAAAACCGACAGCAAGAGAGACCCTTCACCGGAGACAAACCTTCGCACACTGTTGACCGGAAAGGGTTCCGAGAAGTATCGTCGTTTGTCAGACAATCACAGATAAGGGGTCAGATACTGCAATGAGCGGCCGCATTATCGATAATCCTGTTCTGAGAGCGATCATCGCCGTAGGGGCTGTTCTGTCGGCATTGGTTCTGGTGGGGTTTGTGATTGTCGTCCTCATCCCGTTACTTGCTGCCGTCATCACAGGAGTCCTGCTCGTCCTGGCGGTGGTGCTCATTATTCTGCTGGTCGTTGTGCCCCTTGCCGTTCTTTCCGGCGTTGTGTTCCGCCCGAGCATAAAGGGAAGCGGAGTGAAGATTACCGAGTCACGTGAACTGAAGCCCTTCAGTACCCTCAAGGTAAGCGGTAAAGTAAGGGCCGAGATCCGCTGCGGCGAGCCTCAGTCGGTTTCCGTGACCACCGACGACAATCTTGTCCAGTACCTTGAAACCCGGGTGAGAAGTGGAGAACTCTCGGTGAGGTTCACCAGGTCCGTATCCTCAAAGGCAGGTGTGCTGCTTGCGGTATCTGTCCCGGAGTTTGATGGAATAGGCATATCCGGAGCCGCCGATGTCACCATTGCGGATATCAGATCGGATACACTGAAGATAGGCGTAAGTGGTGCCGCGGAGATAAAGGCGTCCGGAGAAGCAGGCACACTTCAGCTGGAAATATCCGGAGCGGGGAAGGTGCATGCCCTTGAACTTGCCGCCGGAACGGCGTCTGTAAGAATATCCGGTACGGGGAACGTTGAACTCTACGCTGAGGACGAGCTTTCAGTGAACATAGCCGGCGCCGGAAGGGTCACCTGTGCCGGACAGCCTGAAAAGGTCACCAAGCACATATCAGGAGCCGGCAGGGTCACACTGGTCTAGAACAGTGAATCCCTCAGGGGCGAACCGGGCAACTTCTATGTCATACAATGACCGAAGCAGGGCCTGGTCGTACATGGGGATGGGAACGGCGGGACAGACCTCCTCAGATGCCGACCCCGACGCCCAGGGTGTAGATCCAGTCGTGGGCCTCGTCGTCACCCGCCACGTGCTTGAACGCGCCGAAGTTCATCCCCAGAACGAAGAAAGCGCCTGAGAGTTCGAGGCCCATATAAGTCTGCTCCGGCTCAACGTCACCCAGCGGGTTGCCCCAGGTCTGGAGCGCCGAGGCGCTCAGGCCCAGGTTCCAGATGGGCATGAATTGGGTCTCGCCAAGGCGGTAGCCCAGGTTCAGCTTTCCCCCTCCAAAGCCGGGTTCCACCTGGACGAAGAAAGCCCTGTAGCTTCGATATCCCGTCATCCGCTCGAACGACACTCCCAGGACACCGCTGATCTTGATCGGATCGGAGTACCTTGTCATTGCGCATGGAAAGAGCTGTGTCCCATGAGGTTCAGGATCGACCCCTTCTGGAATTGCCTGTACGGCTGTCGCGACCAGCAGCAGTAGGAACAAGTACTTCATGTGATTACCCCTTGTCCAGGATAGGTTAAAAGATCGAACTCCACTTGAAGGGCAGCTGGAAATTCACGAAGAAACGCACTTCGTACTGCCTGGCCGTGTGCTCTGACGGTTCCACTCCGGTACCGCTTTCCGCTAGTTTCAGATCAATGAAGTGCTGGGACCACTCCACTCCGCCCGCAACGTACTCCGACACAGGGATGTGCACGCCGACACCGAAACTGAAGCCTCTGCCGTCAACGATGTCCGTACTCCATGATCCGCCGGGAAACGGAGCCCCGGCTGTATCGTTGTCAATCTCGGCATGTCCGCTGTAGCTTCCGTACCCGAATCTGATCCTTGCGGGGAAATACCTCAGTTCGACGCCTCCGGCTAAAACGTTCATTCTCAGAAGCACCTCGGGCAGGATCCATGGGCCGTGATTATCGATCAGGGATCCCGGACCAATGTGTCCCACCTCTCCATATACGAAGGCTCCGAAACGTCCGAAGTGCTTTCCCAGCCCGGCCCTTATGTAAGCGGCATCCTGCTCGCATCCGCTCTTCACATCGTACCCGAACTGTTCCATGTCATCTTCGTAGAAGTCATGGCTGATGCCTCCGACGGCGAGCATGGGCTCTACGAAGACGGCGAACCTGTCCTCGTGCAGCAGGCTGTCCAGAACCTGGCTTCGAGACGGACCCATATCTTCCCAGCCATCCGACCTGAGCCTGCGAATGACACGGAAACCCACATCCGAATATTCGGCGCCGGGGTCGGACCGGAGCCAGTAGTCCCTCCGGCAATGCATCGCGCTGGAGTAGACCGATCCGCCCCGCAGAACCTGACCCGTTACCGTCCTGCCCGTCTCCGGGTCCTCGAACTCCACGCCGCCGCTGACGGTGGTCCATTCGAAAACGTTGCCGCACACGTCGTAGAGATGCCACTGATCCGGAAACAGCGAAGCTACAGGATGGAGGCTGTTCCCGGCATTCCCCGAGTACCAGCAGTGGGCGGCCATGATATCCAGAGTGTCCGTCCCCCAGGGGAACGGCGTATACGTTCCGGCTGCGCAGGCGTAGCTCCAGAAATGGTCGGAAGGGATCCTGTACAGGTAGAGGGAGTCCAGGCTCGAGAGAGAATCAACGAAGGCGATGCAGTCCTCCAGGCTGACCATGCACATAGGATAGTCGGGACCCACACTGGATACTCCCGCGGAATCCAGGTAGACATCCACATCGATCCCCATCACATGTTCCCACATGGCTTGAGTGACCTCGGTGGTCATTATCTGGAAGGAACGGATATGAATGCTGTCCCCGGAGGACACTACGTTCCCGAATTCATCCTCGATCCTGACGTATTCGAAGTCTCCGCCGGGCAGCTCCACGAACTCCATACCGGGAACAGGACCAGGGAAGATCTGCGCATGAAGGCCCGGACTGAAGCAGAGGAAGATGACCGCGCCCATCCGTACAGCCATGATACCATTCTTCACAGGACAACTCCTCTCTGGATATCAGCCCTTCCCGAGGAGCCGAACATGGATCGTGACGAGGATATGAGGACGGGGAATATCAACCCGTCATTCCGCCCCTCCCGAAATACTGAATGCAATATAAATGATCATGTTTATTGGGGGATACCCCAATTTCCGGAACATGGGCAGCTTTGTCCATATCGCTACTGCAAAGCTATTTAGGAATACAGAATAGGTTCGTGGAAGACGTTGCATTGCCTGGTTTGCTCAATAGTATTATATGATTATCAGTGTGTTTATTCCTATTAATGTGCTAGTTTTTGGTGGGACTTCCATGAGATACCTCTTCATCATTCTCGTCGCACCTCATGTCCTGGCGGTATCGTTCTGAACTGCCGAGCAGATCCACTGCATCGGCTACCGTCCGGAGTCGGGAAGCTCATATCCGGATGGTTCGGGAGCCCCGAAGAATACCGAATCCGCATTCGCGGAGTGATCTCGTCATGAACAGCCCATCAGGCATTGTCCTGCCGGAAAACGGAAAAAGGGGGATTCTTAATGGACAGAAATCTTGAAGTGAGAGCGGCGGGACCGCTGGCAGGCGGGAAGGGAGCCCTGCTCCTGATCACGATGCTGCTGGTAACCGGTCTGGCTATCGCAGTTCCTCAGTACCAGGGTTCTGAAACGGGAGTCATGGTGATCGTGACCAGGTTCGATGCGGACTACCCGGAAGAAGGATCTCCAACAGCCGCCCTTCTCGGATGGCTGGAGGCGGTCTACGCAGATCATCCCGCAGTAGAGGTTGACTTCGTGGACGTATCCGAGGGAGAACGTGTCATCGATTTCCTGAGGAAACTGCTGGCAGGTTCCTTCCTGGTCTTCCACGGGGATGGGACGCTGACCGACACACTCAGGTGGGACATCCGCTGCGACGTGATCGTGAACGGGAATGATACAGACAGTGATGTCCCTTTCACCAGTATGATCTTCGAATTCGACCAGGACCCATCGGTCCTGGCATCTGAGGCTGCCCCGGACATGATCTCCTTCCTGTCCCGTTCCGCACTGGCCATGGTATATCTGCAGCGTGGGGAGAGCAACGTAGCCGGCCAGGAGCTGACAATGGCGCTGGGAACCACGAATGGAGTGTCACAGGACCTGATAGATAAAACCGAGACCATGATACAGCGCATAAGAGAAGACATCGATACGGAAAACCATCGTCAGATGCTGACCCGGGCCATCGAGGAGGAACCCGATAACGGCGATCTCTATCTGCAGAGAGCCCTGGTCAATGCCCGGATCGGTGAATATGAAGCATCAGTCCATGACCTGGACACGGCCATCGAACTCGGCCCGGCGGAAGATGACTCATACGCCGCATACGGAGGAAGCATCATCGAGATACTCTCCATCATGCGCCGCAGTTACAACGCCGGCGCCGATATAGATCCCGGCCTCTTCGATTCCATCGAGGGCAGGCTGGAGGAGGCTGTGGCCTACATGGACCGGGCGATAGAGCTGGATCCGGGGAACGCGGAGCTGTACCTCACGAGATCCGGTGCCCATGGTTTTCTCATAGACTGGACCCCCGCCCTTGAGGACTTAAACACATCACTCAGCCTGGATCCCTACAACCCCCGGACCCTTGCCGCCAGAGGAAGCGTAAATCTGGAGATGGGCTTCCTGGAGGCAGGCATTCAGGACCTGTCGAAGGCCATCGAGCTGGCCCCTGACTCAGCCGCATACTACGAGCACAGGGCATTCGGGTACCGGATGATGGGGGATGGGGAGCTGGCCGATGCAGATCTGCAGACCGTCTCGGAACTGAGGGCGGGTAATGAATAGCATTGTCCCTTCCGCCGTACTGTAACTGATTATCTGAAAGGGGTCTGAACATGCACTACTCGATTCGGCGATTCATACCGATCTGTCTCCTGCTCATCATCTGCTCATCCCTGATGGCGGATGTTTCAGAGCTGGATGAACTGAACTCCCAGGGAGTCGACCAGATGCGGGGGGGAGATAATGAAGGGGCAATAGAGATCTTCACCGAGATCATCAGTATTGATCCCGAGTATTCACTGGCCTTCCTGAACCGTGGGATGATCTACTACACTATGGGTCTTTACGATCTCGCCCGGGAGGACTACTCCAGCGCCCTTGAGATCAACCCCGACCTTGGTCAGGCTTATTACGGAAGGGCTCTCACCTATTACCGGGACGGGGAATACGAGGAAGCGCTGGATGACCTTGATAACGCCATAATACTCAGCCCCTACGAGTCCGATTACTATTGCGACAGGGGAGCTGTGCTGAGCATCCTTGGCAATACTGACGAAGCAATGCTGGATCTTGACAGGGCAGTCGAACTGGATCCGGGGAACGCACAGGCCTTCTGCAACAGAGGCAACGCGATGGAGACTCTTGGCGATATCCAGGGTGCCCTGGACGATTTTTCAACCGCTATAGAACTCGATCCCGGATACGGCCTGGCTTACCGCAACAGGGGATCCCTCTACGGCAAACTTGGGGAGTACGAGCTTGCCCTCCAGGACTTCCACCGGGCGGTGGAGCTTATGCCTGGATCAGCCCAGAGCCTCTGCTACAGGGGCGATACGTACTTCGGGCTGGGCCAGATACAGCTTGCCATAGAGGACTACACCGAAGCGATCGAGCTGGACCCGTCCAGGAGCGTGCTCTACTACAACCGGGGCAGGGCTTATCTGGATACGGGTGAGTACGGAAGCGCCCTGGAAGACTTCTCCGCCGTGATCTCCCTGGATCCCGGGGACAGGGAGGCTTATCTGAACCGTGGCGCGGCTTTCCTGGAACTCGGCGATTACCAGTCCGTAGTACAGGACATGGATACGGCCCTTGAACTGGGATGCGATACCGCCAGTGCAATGAACAACAGAGCCACGGCATATGCGTTTATGGGTCAGTACGATCAGGCACTGGAGGATTTCACGGAAGCTATCGCCCATGACCCCGACAATCCCGACAGGTACAGCATCAGGGGCGAGCTGCTGGCCGGTATGGGGTATGTGCAGGAGGCCGTCCAGGATCTCCAGAAGGTTCTGGAGCTTGACCCGCAGAACCTGGATGCCCATCTGAGCCTTGGGGTTTTCTACATTCAGACCAGCCAGCTGGAGCAGGCCCTTGATCATTACAGCTCAGCAGTGGTGATAGACCCGGCTGACCCTGATATACGCTACTACAGGTCTTTCCTCTACTTTCAGCTGGAGCGCTACGACGACGCGATGAGCGATCTCGAGGTACTCATGTCGCAGGATCCGGGCAACCCGCTGTACTACGCTGTGAGGGGCTGGATGTACAGCGAAATGGACCGCCCCGACCTGGCCATGCAGGACTACGACCGCGCCATAGAGATAGACCCCCTGTGCGATACCGCCTACCTCAACCGCGGAGAGACCTGCCTGCAGACAGGGGACTACGAACAGGCGTTGGAGGACCTGAGCCACGCAGTGGAGATAGACCCCTATCTCGCGCAGGCATACTACAGCAGGGGCAAGGCATACGAAGCGCTGGGCGACGCTGCATCAGCCGAGGCGGATTTCGCGACAGCCGCTTCCATGGGTTACTACGGCATGGACGAGTAGTATCCAGGACTAGGAACAGATCCGTACCGTCATGCGTCACCTATCTCCCGGTCCTCAGAGATGCGGCGGCCGAGGTCCTCGAAGATGGCGGGCGTGGCCAGGTCGTAGGGACACTTCATAACGCACTCTCCGCAACTGATACAGTCCTGGTATTTCTTCGAAAGACCCTGGAGGCGATCCCACGCCCAGTCCTTGACACCGTACCTGAAATAGTACGCCCCTATCAGGTGCAGGAATGCGATGTTCAGTCCCTCGGGGCAGGGCATGCAGTACTCGCAGCGCCGGCAGAAACTCTCCCCCAGCTCTTCCTTCTCCTGCAGCAGGACCTCCATTTCAGCGGGACTCAGGGGCTGCAGTCGATCCAGCACCGACAGGTTCTCCTCGATCTGTTCCACCCGGTCCATTCCCGGTATCACCACATCGATCCCCGAAGTGAGGATGAAGCGAAGGTTGAGAAGCACGTTCCTCACGGCACCCCCCGCAATGGGCTTCATGGCAATGGTCCCCAGCTTCCTCTCCCTGGCCAGTGGAAGCAGCTCATCACCTGCAGCTG
>CAZXEF010000069.1:0-13244 GCA_964639605.1 uncultured bacterium
CGTCGGACCCAGGAACAGGAACGTGCCGGCGGGTTTGTTCACATCCCGAAGCCCCACACGGCTGCGCCTGATAGCACTTGTAATGCTGCTTATGGCTTCCTTCTGGCCGACGATCCTGGCTTCAAGCCTGTCTTCCAGGTCAAGCAGTCTGGCGGTCTCGCTCTTCCCCACTCTGCTTACCGGGATGCCGGTCATGTCAGCCACCACCTCGGCAACCTGCTCCTCAGAGACCGGGGTTATATGGACGTTGGAAAGCCATGTGGTGCGCTCATCCGCCAGCTGTTCCTCCTTCTCCTCTATCTCCTCGCGGAGACTGAGTATCCCCTCGAAATCCTCCTCCTGGGATGCTTCCTTCTTCCTCTTCCTGAGATCGGCCAGATAGTTCATCATCTCCTTGATGTGATCCGGAAGAGTGCAGTGAGCGACTCTGTTCTTGGCCCCAGCCTCGTCCATTACATCAATTGCCTTGTCCGGAAGGAACCTGCCGCTGATGTACCTTGCCGCAAGCCTGGCGGCCGCCTGCACGGCCTCATCGGTGTACGTGGTGCCGTGGTGCTCCTCGTACCTTTTTCTCAGTCCCTCCAGGATCTCGATCGTCTCACTGACACATGGAGGGTCCACGGGTACCGGCTGGAAACGACGCTCAAGGGCACCGTCCTTCTCGATCTTCTTTCTGTACTCGTCAAGCGTGGTGGCGCCGATGCACTGAAGCTCACCCCTGGCCAGGGCAGGTTTGAGCAGGTTGGCCGCGTCCATGGCTCCCTCGGCGGCTCCGGCTCCCACCAGCACATGCGCCTCGTCGATGAAAAGGATTATATCGCCGGATTCAGCCACCTCACTTAGAAGCTTCTTCAGTCTCTGTTCGAACTGCCCCCTGTACTTGGTTCCAGCAACTACCGCGGCCATGTCCAGGGCCAGTATACGTTTGCCGGCCAGCAGGTTCGGTGTCTTACCCTGAGATATGAGGCCGGCCAGCCCTTCCACGATGGCCGTCTTCCCCACACCGGGCTCTCCGATGAGTATGGGGTTTGACTTCTTCCTTCGGCACAGCACCTGCATCACTCTGTTTATCTGTCTCTCCCTGCCGATGACCGGATCCAGCTTGCCCTCCCGGGCCAGCTTGGTCAGGTCCCTGCAGAAGTAGTCGATGCCCGGCAGCTCCTGTGTGTTCTTCTGCTGCTCGTTCGTCCCTCCTGACTCGATGTGGGGAGGAAGTTCCGCAGCCACCTCTTCAGCTGCCTTGAGGAATACGCCTTTCTCCCTGAGAATGCTGGAAGCCTGGCAGTTCCCGACTGAGAGCAGGCCCAGGAGAAGATGATGCGTGCCTGTCTCCGAAGCACCGCTGCTGACTGCCCTGCGAATGGCCTCCCGTCTGACCAGTCTCGCTTTGGTGGTCCAGCCGATCTCCCTGAGGGTGATCTCGTTGGCCACGGGTCTTCTCATCAGGTTCTCCAGCCTGGTCCTGAGTACACCTATGCGGACACCAAGCTCATGGAGGATGATAAGGGCAGCTGAGCCCTTAACGGATATAAGGCCGTACAGGATGTGCTCCGACGCTACCTTGCTCTGTCCTGACCTCTCCGCCTCGTTCACGGAGATCTCCAGAGCGGCGTGGGCTTTCTCCGTCAATTTCTCGGACAAGTCTCCTCCTTCTCTGCAGAAATATCGTTCGGCTTGGTTCTATTCAGAAAGGGCGTTCTTTGTTCCTAAAATAGCGACCCAGCGTCAAACCTGCAATCGAGCATGTTTCGCCGGAACCGGAATGGTCATGCCTTTGAGCTCCGAAGTATACCCTCGTCCAGTACGAGGCATCTGTGGGCCCTGGCGGCAAGCTCCATGCTGTGGGTCGCTATTACGAAGGCCTGATTCCTCTTCTCGGCAAGCCTGAGCATCAGGTCCTCCACCTTTCTGCTGCTGGCTGAGTCCAGATTACCAGTGGGTTCGTCGGCCAGAACCACTGAAGGGGACAGAATCAGTGCCCTGGCCACCGCGGCCCTCTGCCTCTCGCCCCCTGAGGCTTCGGAGGGGAAGTGGTCCCCCCTTCCGGACAGACCGACCTCTTCGAGAAGGGAAGCCGCGGCCTCCAGTGAATCCTTTCTGGAATTGCCTGAGAGCATGGATGGCATGGCCACGTTCTCCAGGAGAGTAAACTCGTCAAGAAGGTGATGGAATTGGAAGACGAAGCCCAGGTCACTGTTCCTTATGGAGGCTCTTCTCGATTCGCTGATCGACCAGACGTCCACGCCTCCCACCGTGACTGTACCACGGTCCGGAGGGTCGAGTATGCCGCATACATGAAGGAAAGTGCTTTTGCCCGATCCGCTTGGACCTGCTATGGAGACTACTTCTCCTGCTGTCACCTCGATCCGTGCTCCTCTGAGGATCGAGAGCATGTCATCACCGTTGCCGTAGGACTTCCAGATGTCCGATGCTGAGAGGACCGGGGTCTCACTCATACCGCACCGCCATTGACGGGGAGATGCTTACCGCCCTCAATGCCGGGAATACCGAAGCAGCCAGGCAGGCCAGGACGGTGATACCGATTATCGAGACTATGAGAAGCGGCTGCATCTTGCCTGGAAGAGTATCCACCCAGTAGACGCTGCTCTCCAGCCTGATGGGGAAGAACCTGTTGATCAGGTTAATGGCCGCCACGGCAAACCCACTCCCGGCCAGAGCACCACCCACCCCAATCATTCCTCCCTGCAGCAGACCCGTTGTAACTATCATGACGGGTGTGGCACCCATGGACCTGAGTACACCGATGTCCCTGCGGTGCTCGATAGCTATCATAGTAAGGGCGCTGAGAAGGTTCAGCAGTGCGACCACCCCGATAAGGGCCAGGACTATCGTCATTCCCGTCTTCTCCAGACCCAGAGCTGCAAAGAGGTTCCGGTGGGTCGAGATGAACGCGTCGCAGACCATGTACTCCATGTTCCCGTTCACGTAGGTCTCACGCATGGTGCCGGTGACTTCGGCGGAGATCGCAACGGGATCCGCACCCTCCTCCAGACCCACGCTCAGCGTGGTGGCGGCAAGGGGCTGCCGGAAGAGGCTTGATGCAGTGGCCAGGTCCGTGAGCACGATCGACGAGTTGTACTCTTCGATCCCGAAGTCCGTCACCGCACTCACAGGAACGGACACTATGGTGTCCACGAGCAGTCGCCCCATGGACGAGAACTGGGTCGCATCGGTGGAGGCCAGTCTGACGGTGTCCCCCCTGGATACACCAAGCCTCTCGGACAGAATGGTACCCAAGACGACACCTCTTCCCGTGATGCGCAGATCGGCCAGCCTGCTTCCCTGGACGAGGTCAGGTTCTACATCCCAGTCTACTCCCCTCATCCTGACCCCTGCCACATCCCCGCTGCTGCCTGCAATGACCACGGTCTTTTCCAGCACAGGGGAGACTCCCGTGATCTCTGGCCGGTCCATAGTAATGCTCACTGCCTGTGCGACTTCCTCCGGACCGAATGTGTATCCCCCGGGTATCCTTATCTCCATGGGAGGGCTTATGGATGAAAGGTTCCTCAGGATCGTGCCGGAAAAACCGTCCATGAAGGAGTTCAGGATAATCAGGGCGGCAACCCCTATGGCTATGCCTATGATGGAAAGGAATGATACAGTCCTCACGAAACCGGAGTTGGACCTGCTCAGTATCTGACGCCACGCTACCCTGGCGGCAAGGCCGAGTCTCATTGATCCACCCGTCTGAGATGGGGGAAAAGGATCGTGTCCCTGATCCTGGCTGTGTCGGTCAGCACCATCACCAGGCGGTCGACACCTATCCCCATACCTCCGGTGGGAGGCATGCCGACTTCAAGCGCGTACAGGAAATCCTCGTCAAGAGTGCCCTCTCTGTGAGCGCTGAGTCGAGCCTGCTCCTCCAGTATCTCTCGCTGGAGCACAGGGTTGTTCTGCTCGCTGAAGGCGTTGGCAAGCTCCAGACCGGCTATGAAGGCCTCGAACCTCTCAGTCACGGTCCGGTCGCCCTGCTTTCTCTTGGCCAGCGGGGAGAGCTCCACAGGATAATCCACAACGAATGTCGGGTTGATTATCCTGTGTGCTACAAAATGATCGAACAGCTTGTCCAGCATAGTTATACGGTCTGGGATCTCGCACGCTATACCCTTTTCCTCCATCAGCACCTCGAGTTCGGCCGGTTCCCAGGAGAACAGGTCCTCCCCGCTTGCCTTCCTTAGGGAATCCATGAAGCCTATCCTCTGGAACGGAGGCCTGAGACTGAGGGCTGTGCCATCGATCGTGATACCGGTACCTGTACCCGATGCTTCGGCAGCCCCCGCCACCATCTCCTCGAACCTCCGCATCATCACGGTATAGTCGGCGTAAGCCTCGTACAGTTCCAGCTGCGTGAACTCGGGACTGTGGGTCCTGTCCACTCCCTCGTTCCTGAAATCCTTGCCAATCTCGTATACGCGTTCCATTCCGCCTGCCACCAGACGCTTCAGGTACAGCTCGGTGGCGATCCTGAGGAAGAACTTCTGGTCCATGCTCCCGTACATTGTCTCGAAGGGGTCCGCAGCTGCACCCCCGTATATGGGCTGCAGTATTGGGGTCTCCACTTCCAGGAAGCCCCTCTCGTCCAGGTATGACCGCATGGAGGAGATGATCCTGCTCCGCCGTTCGAACCGCTCCATGGAATCAGGGTTCACCTGAAGGTCGACACACCTGTGACGGTACAGGTAATCCCTGTCGGTGACCTCGTCGTGTACCACTCCCTGTGAGTCGACCTTTACGACGGGAAGCTGCCTAAGGCTCTTGCAGAGCAGTGTGAGCTCCTGGCACTTCACGGTCAGCTCCCCCGTCCTTGTGACGAACACCGGACCTGTGACCTGCACCAAGTCCCCCAGGTCCAGCAGTCCGAGAAGGGTCCATTCCGTTTCGCTGAGCACCTTCATGCCAAGATAGACCTGTATGCTCCCGGAGGTGTCCCTCAGGTCGGCGAAGACGGTCTTCCCATGTTCCCGCCTTGCTGTGAGCCTTCCGGACACGGTGACGCTCTCCTCGGTCTCTCCTCCCTCCCTGATGCGGGCTACAGGCAAAGCATCCGCACACCTTGGAGGATAGGGATCGATCCCGAGTTCGGTTATCCTCTGCAGCTTCTCTCTCCTGATATCGCTCTGTTCGTTCACCATCAGTGACTGCTTTCCCGGTTCATTGACTGCTCTTTCTCAGGTATTCCTCGATGAACTCCTGGATCCCTCCGGACAGGATATCGTCTATGTTCGAGGTCTCCATTCCAGTACGGTGGTCCTTCACCATCTGGTAGGGGTGCATCACGTACGACCTTATCTGGTTCCCCCAGGATACATCCTTCTTGGTCTTCTCGAGCCTGGCCTTCTCCTCACGGCGTTTCTCCTCCTCCAGTTCGAACAGCCTGGCTTTCAGTATCCTCCTGGCCACTTCCCTGTTCCTGTGCTGGGAGCGCTGGTTCTGGCAGGTCACCGAGATGCCGGTGGGGATATGGGTCATCCGCACTGCGGAGGAGGTCTTGTTCACGTGCTGTCCCCCGGCTCCGCTGGCACGGAAGGTGTCCACTCTGATATCATCGTCGTTCAGCTCCACCTCGATGTCATCCTCGATATCCGGAAGGGGGAACACGGATGCGAAGCTTGTGTGGCGTCGATGATTCTGGTCGAAGGGTGATTTCCGGACAAGCCTGTGGATGCCCCCTTCGGCTCTGAGGTATCCGTATGCCCAGGGACCCTTTATCTCCATTACCGCCTCCCGGATGCCCCCCTCGACGCCTCCCTCGCTGACGCTGAGCACTTCCACATCGTACTCCTGCTTCTCGGCCCAGTGTATGTACATCTTCATCAGCATCTCGGCCCAGTCCTGACTGTCCTGCCCGCCTGCACCCGAACGAATGGTGAGGATGGCATCGTTCCGGTCGTGCCTCCCGGAGAGCATCTGGATGAACTCCAGGCGGTCCATCCTCATGTCTATGCTGGAAATGGTAGAAGCACTCTCGGCAAGCAGGTCCTGGTCGGGATCGGACTCCAGGAGTTCCATGGCTACCCGGACATTGTCAAGCCTGCCCTCAATCTCACCGATGGGCTCGAGCCAGGCCTGAATGACGTTGTTCTCCTCGATAACCTTCATAGCCGCCTCCCGGCTGTCCCAGAACCCGGGCTCGGCCATAACTCCGTTCAACTCCTGCTGTCGTCGCAACAGTCCGGCGAAGTCAAAGACCCTCCTTGAGTCTTGCGAGCCTGTCCGACAACTTTACAAAACCGTTCTGAATCTCTTCCAGGTTCAAATCATTCTGCCTTTCCCGAGTGCTTTTTGGTTGACCGATCACGGGAATATAAGACTTTCCGCTACAAATCCCTAAGGTTGACCGTAACCCCGCAGCGAATTATTCTGCACTCTTATATACGGGCCCGTATGGAATCGTACCGCTCCCCTCCATGAGGCCTCCATGAGGCCTCCATGAGGCCTCTATGAGGATCATTATACAGGCCTGTTCAGGAGGTGTCGCGTTGGAGGATGTATCGCTCTGGCTGCTTCAGCTTCGGGATGCTTTCAGCCGTCATCTTGTCTTCGGAGTGGGCATACTGCTCATGGGAAGCTTCTTCATGGGCAGACTTGCGGAGAAGATCAGGCTTCCCGCCATCACCGGATTCATCCTCGCCGGCCTTCTTCTTGGACCCTCCATGATAGGTCTGGTCCACCGTGACCTTGATGCCACACTTGCTTCCATCACCGAGATAGCCCTCGCTCTCATAGCAATGGTCATAGGAAGTGAGTTCAGCCTGAAGAAGCTCAGGACCATCGGACGGCCCGTGGTCATAATCACGCTCTTCCAGCTCTTCGCAGCATTCTTACTGGTCACAGGCGCCCTCGTACTTGCGGGAATGGCGCTGGAATTCGCTGCGATCCTGGGTGCCATAGCCTCGGCCACGGCTCCCGCCGCAACCGTGGCCGTCATCCGCGACCTCAGGGCCAGGGGACCCTTCGTCGACTACCTTTACGGTATCGTTGCCCTGGACGACGCAGGCTGCATACTGCTATTCGCGTCTGTCACCGCCATAGCCTCCAACTCACTTGGAGCGGCTTCGGGAATGCTGATATCGATCCTCCATGCCGTGGTGGAGATACTGGCATCCATAGTACTTGGCTGCGTCGCTGGATGGGTCCTGCATCTTCTCACAAGAAAGAGAGCCAGGGTCAACGAGTTCCTGATAGTATCCCTTTCGGTGATCCTTGTCCTGTCCGCCATCTCCAACACATTCCACCTCAGTGCACTCCTCTCAAGCATGGCGGCCGGGGCAATGATGGCCAACCTCTCCAGAAAGACCTACAGGATCGTAACCTCCCTCGACTCCATATCTCCGCCGCTCTATGCAGCCTTCTTCGCCATCGCCGGCACGGAGCTGAACCTTGGAGTACTCACCTCCCCGGCTATCCTCCTTCTCGGGGGAGTGTTCGTAGTGGCCCGGGGAGTGGGCAAGGTTGCGGGAGTCCATTTCGGGGCGGTCGCCGCCGGGTCTGACCCGTTAATAAGGAAGTACCTCGGATTCGGCATGCTGCCCCAGGCCGGGGTGGCCATAGGCCTGGTGCTCTTCCTGGACACGATCCCGTACTTTGCCCAGAACCATCAGATCACAGCGACAATGATCAACATAGTCCTGTTCTCGGTGCTGTTCAATGAGCTTGCCGGACCCCCGCTTTCCAGATATTCTGTAATAAAAGGAGCGAAACTGGAGTAGAAATGGACATTTCCAATTACCTGGCACCGGAATCCTGCACCATCCAGCTTGAGGGGAAGAACAAACGGGAGGTGATCAGCAGCCTGGCCCGTCTCATAATGGATTCCCCAGAGGTGACAGGCACCAGAGTCGAGGACATCGAGCGTGGTCTCATGGACAGGGAATCCATGGGTTCCACCGGTTTCGGCAAGGGGATAGCCATCCCACACTGCAAGGTGGAGGGCATGGAGCGCTTCGCCCTGGCTCTGGGAGTGTCCGGCAGGGGCGTTGATTTCAGCGCCATGGACGGCAGGAGCGTTCATATCTTCTGTTCGATCGTGGGCCCTCCGGATGAGCCGGAGATGCATCTCAGGCTCCTTGCCGCCGCAAGCAGGGTCCTGGGCACAGGGAATTCCAGATACGAGATGCTGAGCAGCACATCCGCATATGCCCTCAGGGAGGCCTTCCTCTACCACGCTGCTCCGGCAACGGCCCTGGACTCGTGCGAGGACAGGACCTTCAACCGCCTGATGATGGTGGTCGTCCAGGAGGAGGAGGCCTACAACGACATAATAGAGCTGTTCCTGGAGATGGGGCTTCCCGGGGCCATAACCCACGAGGGGAACCTGATGGGGCAGATACTCTCCGGCGCACCGGTATTCGCCGGCTTCCTTGATGTACTGGGCAGCTCCAAGCCGGAGCCGCGCACCATAATGGCTCTGGTCCCGGCTGATACACTGGACGACATGATATCATCGATCGAGCAGATAACGGGTGACTTGGACAATCACAGGGGAGCCTGCATTATTGTACTGTCGCCGGACATAGTCAGAGGGTCCCTGGAGACGATCTGAATTCATCGATCAAAGGCAACGGATTTCTATTCACAGCTGAACTTTGGAAATAACTGGACGAAGGAGTGACAGAATGGCCGATCTCTCGGGAAGAATGGAAGAGCTCTTCGGCAGGGTAAGGGAGAACAACCTCTGGAGACAGAGGGAATGCGTCAATCTCATACCCTCCGAAAATACACCGAGTCCTCTGGTTAAAATATGTGAGATATGCGATCCCGCCGGACGGTATGCCGAACATAAGAAGATGAAGGGCAACGAGGTTTACTTCTATCACGGGACGGATTTCATCAGGAGGATAGAGGAGGAAGCCGTGGAGGCCATTACCGAGTACTTCGGCTGCAGCCAGGCTGAACTCCGGCCCATAAGCGGCCAGATGGCCAACCAGGTTGTCTTCGAGGCGGTGACCAAGTTCGTGAACCGCACCTCCCCGGAGGGTACTTTCAGGAAGCTCAGGGCGGTCATGAACAACGACCTGGGAAAGGGTGGGCACCTTTCCTCCCAGCCCTTCGGCGCGCTGTTCAATTTCGTGGAAATCGATCCCGGTACCGGTAAGGAGAACTGCATCAACTTCCCCGTAATGCAGGACAACCCATACAGGATAAACGTGCCCGGAATGCTCGAGATCGTCCGGAAGGTGCGACCGGAGCTGGTGATATTCGGCAAGAGCATGTTCCTTTACCCCGAACCGGTGAAGGAAATGGCCGACGAAGTGGCTGACTGGGGCGACGACAGGCCGGTGATAATGTATGACATGGCTCATGTCCTTGGCATCTATGGAGCCTTCCAGGCCCCACTCGCAGATGGCGCCGATGTGGTGACGGGCTCCACCCACAAAACCTTCTTCGGTCCCCAGAGGGGTGTCGTGGTGAGCAACATGGACAAGGGCGCGCCCCTGCGGAAACTCTGGCTTGACATAGTCAGCAGGGCCTTCCCAGGAAGCACCAGCAACCACCACCTGGCGACCCTGCTGGGCCTGCTGGTGGCAACCATCGAGATCAACACCTTCAAAGACGAGTACCAGAACAAGGTACTGTCGAACGCCAGGGCCTTCGCCAAGCACCTGGCCGACAACGGCCTCGCAGTGGAAGGCAACCCGGCGGACGGCTACACCCACACGCACCAGGTAGTGCTGAGGGTGGCGGACCACGGCGAGGGTTCGGAAGTGGCCGACAGGCTGCAGGCCAGCAACATAATCGTCAATTACCAGGCACTTCCCGACGACGAAACCTTCCTCTTCTCAAGCGGAATACGGACCGGCGTCTCGGAGATGACCAGGTTCGGCATGGATGAGGATGACTTCGGCCCCCTGGCGGAGCTCATGGCCAGGGTGATAATCAAGAAGGAGAACGTGGCAGGCGAGGTGACGGAGTTAAGGAAGCGGTTCACGACCATGCGTTACACGCTCCCACTTGAGGAGAGCATCGGGCTGGCGGCGGGCGCAATGGAAAGCGCCTTCCCCACCAGCGAGTACGCCAGGCTCTTCGCCGACAACCTTCGGGGCCGGATCTAACAGATTCAGAAGAAATGTCCCATTCTCGTGCCGGACCTGAAAATGGGACATTTCTTCAATTTCAGAGGCTTTGCTCTTGATCAGTGAACTGGTTGCATAGAGTCCGAGTTTTCCTGCGAGTTGACCCCTGCACTTGAAATGTCCACCAAAGGGGAGTACACTGATTCCATGAGCAGGCAAATGAGGATCGAGTTCCCCGGCGCACTTTATCATGTTACGGCCAGAGGCAACTGCAAGTCGGACATATTCATCGATGATATTGACAGGTTCCGCTTTCTGGACGCTCTGTCGAGTACGGTAAAGCAGTACAACCTGCTGTGCCACGCCTACTGTGTAATGACCAATCACTATCACCTGATTATAGAAACCCCGGATGCCAACCTATCTGCATCGATGCATCGTCTCAACACTATTTACGCACACTACTTCAACTGGAAGCATGACAGAATCGGACACCTCTTCCAGGGCAGATTCAACGCCATCGTCGTACAGAAGGAAAGCCACCTTCTTGAACTATGCAGATACATCGTGCTCAATCCTGTAAGAGCACGCATTGTAAGCGATCCATCGCAATACGATTGGAGCAGTTTCAGGGAGACCATTTCGAGCAGTGATCGAAGCGGTTCCTTTCTAACGAAGGACTGGATACTGTCCCAGTTCGATCCTGATATGCATCTTGCGAAAAAGAAGTACATCAACTTCGTCCTCGAAGGTATCGATTCCGAATCACCCATGAATGATGTAAAGGGAGATCTGGTATTGGGAGATGTACACTTCGTAGAGCAATTGAAGAAACATGTCAGAACCGGTCTCGATGATGCAGAAATACCAGCGGAGCAGCGTCAGCTATTCATAAAGAGGCTGGAAGATATGTTCGGGGATATCAGATCCCTTAATAAAGAAATGAGAAATAATCTGATTTTGGAAGCGTGCAAACAGCTGGGATACACTCAAATCGAAGTCTCCACCTATCTGGGTCTGAACAGAAGAACTATCGCCAGGATAGTAGCTCATGCAGACCCAGTCTGTAACTAACGAAATGTCACATTTTCAGGTCCGGCACCAGAATGGGACATTCTAGTACTGGTCGTCCTCGATGGTTTTACCCGCATAATCAGGGTCCTCCACCCATGAGGTCATGATCCAGTTTTCGAGTATCGGGAAATAGGGCGGCATGACACCGTAGAGTCCCCTGTCATAGCTTATCTCAAGCCTGTAACCGCTCATGACGGTACCCAGGTTTCCCATCTCCTGCTCCATCAGGCCTCCCATGATAGTGAAGTACACCGGGTCCCCCGGATACATCAGACTCTCACAGCGAAGCACACCTGCAGGTGATGCAAGGTATGCCTGCACGCTCAGGTTGCCCTCGGTCTGGATGTCCCACGGGGTCGACCAGTCGGTCTGTCCGGTATAGGAAGGGTCCGAAGGGATCACGATATCCCCCAGGGATACGATGGCAAGGGGTCCCTGTCCCCCCGCCGCACTTCCGCGGATATTACCGCTTATATAAACGTTCCCGGTGGCTACTATGGTGAGGGGGATGGTGGTGGGCTGCCCGGATTTTATGTAGACGGGCATCGCACCATTCATGATATAGACGAGGTTCCTGTCGGAACCCAGCTCGATGGTTGTGATGGGGCCGAGGTTGTCCGCCTTCATCAGCATCGTGTTCCTGTCAAGTATGATGCGCTTGACCCCCATGACCACGGTGTTCATGGACACGGCCTCCGAGTAGAGATCGTGGAAATGATCTCCAATCCTTTCGAAGTCGATGGGGCTGGCGTCATGGTTCCAGCTCGGTGAGCCGGAACGATGGCTCCTGTAGGGCATAACCCATACGGAACTGCCGTCAGGATGAGGCACAATGGCCATGCCTGCATCGGAGAAACGGAAACCCCCGTCAGATGTAGTGGAAATCTCGCTGGCAAACGGGTCGTCGGTGGAATCGGAGGTGACGCTGCTGAAGTTGATTATCCCGTTGCAGTGCACGGGCCCCTCGATCTTCCTGCCGTCCACGAAGAAGCCGGCGGGAATGCCGCCGTCCACGAGGAGTGCGTAGCGGGAGGGCGAGTCCGGGGCGTAATGGACTTTGACATCCATGCTCTGATCGTTGCAGCTGCCCCTGCTCCTTATCTCGACACCCCTGATTGCGAAGGGATCCTCCACGTTGTTCCTCGGGTCGATAACCACAAGGACCCTGCCCTGGATCCCCTGCATAGTTATCCAGCCGCTGCTGTCCTCCGGCATGTAAAAAGGTGCGGTTCCCTGGGGCATGGTGGTCTCCAGGGAGAGGTGGTGCACTGCCAGCCTCGCTCCGGCTTCGGCCGTGAACCTTGCCCCTATCCTGTCCCTGGTGTACTCGAAGGTTGCCACATTGCCGGTGAAGAGAATGTAGACCGCGGCAACCAGTATGCTCAACACAAGGGTAAAGAAGAAGACGATGGCGAGAGCCGCCCCTCGGCGGCCCCCGCTTGCGTCCAGGATCAAGGAGCCGCTCCCGTCATCAGATCTGGTCCTTCCCTATCCAGTACTCAGAGAACTCGTCATCCGTCATCTCCGGCACTTCTTCCCAGTATGCGGTGTCCCAGATGCCGGTCTGGGGGAAGTAGGGCGGGTGCATGGACATGAGCCTGGGATCGTAGGTGACGAAGGTCAGGTAGCCGTAGGTGGTGCCTCCTCCGACCCACGTGGTGATGTATTCCTCGTTGATTATATAGCCCCCCACTATCTCGAAATCGATGGCAGGGCTGGGCCAGAGGTTCCATGGATGGCTCGAGACATCCTGCATCTGGAAGAGACCGTCAAGCACCATCACAACTGCGTCTACCTCTATTCCGTGTGGATAGTCGGTGTTATCGGTTTTGATGTCCCAGATATGGTCCACTCCCGGGATATCCCCCCAGTCATCGTCGCCCGACATGTCCGGGTCCCAGCCTATTTCGAAGTTCCCATTCTTTATCACGATACCCAGCATACCTTTGTTATCCTCGTCCGAGAGGTCGATGTTCTCGTATAGGATGGGGCCGGAGACCACCAGGTTGCCATTGACACCGATGGTGAGTGGGAAATCGTCCGGCAGGCCGTGGGATCTCTCAGGGCTCTGCTCCTCGGTCTTCAGATAGACGTTATCGTCGGAACCGTTGTTTATCCAGACAACGCTGTTAG